>JADGAW010000014.1 GCA_015231815.1 Nitrospinota bacterium | reverse complement strand
GTCTCAAAAGTTAATTGGTTTTTATATCTATTTTTCAGTCAATTTTTAAACTGAGAAGTGATGAATAGATTCTGCCCAACAAGATTTAAGATTAACGAAGAGTAAAATGCCTAAAAGTTTATGCGAACCTGCACACAGCTACGAAAACATTGATAAGGTAAAAATCAATGCGGTAATAGAAGCAATGAAAAGAAAAGGTTACGAGGTAACCGGAGATAATCCCTGGCAAGTTGACACTCAGGTTTCTCGGGTCAAACTTCAAGGCAGCTGGGATGAAACAACCTTAACTTTTACTGTCATCGTTACTGATATGAGGTGGCCAGCAACCTGTAAAAAAATCTGGAAGGAATTAGACCCATTCTTTGAAGAAATTAGTTTGGCCGAGGCATCAGATATGGAAGAAATTTACAAAAAATTTGGGTTATGAGAAAAACAAATAGTTTTTTAAAGCAGTTAATTTCTACCGCCACAACTTACTTGTTATTTTTCCTCAAGAGATACGAGAGAACATTTCCTTAAGGAAAAGATATTCTCTACATTACTGTTATTACTGCACTCAACTTCTTTAATTATCTATCTTCGTAAAACAAAAAGTTGGTTTCCATATATCTCAACATTGTAGTTCGAGAGTGAAGCTATTTTAAAAAGTGCCTTGTTGCAAAAAAAACTTACATGGGTGAGGTCGTCTTTATACCACCATTTTTCAAAATGAGCCACTGAGTCTGGAAGGTCAATAAAGTTATTAGTCAGTAAGGTTGAGAAGGCCATAATACCGTCCTGAGTCAACACTTTTTCTATTTCACTTAATTCCTGCCACATATTCGGTAAATGTTCAATTACCTCCAGACTTACCACCGTGTTAAACAAAGCGTCAAATTTCTGGTCTTTTAAATAGCCGTTAACCATTGGTTCCACTGGAGTAACATCGTACCCTCTTTTTATGAGTTCTTTGGTCAAATCACCAGTACCAGCCCCAAAATCAAGGATTTTTTTCGGTTCATGATTCTTATGGATTACATGACTTAAAGCTGTTGCCTGACCTTCCCAAAACTCCTGATTATCTCCCTTCCATTGTCCCTTGTAATGTTTTTCCTGTTCTTCAGAACTAACGGTTTCATTGGTAAAGATAAGGGAACATTCCGGGCAACGGTAAAATGAACGAATATTTTTATAATACAAAGAGGAATGACTATTGCAAATACGGCACGGTAACATTTTTTTGACCTTATTAAAGTTAGGGTGTTTCCTGAAAAATAGAGATAGAATCTGATAATTGATGGGACAAACTTTGAACTCATTCTCAGAAAAGGCTTTGAGGCAGCCATTTCTTCCGAGGTCAACTGAACAGCACCTTCACCTCTTGGTGAAGTCGCTGTTCAGATGAAAATCCGTTCAAAACTTACCCATCAATGCTCTCAAGAGTTAATTGGTTTTTATCTCTATTTCTCAAGTTTCAGACACTCGAATAAATTTTAGCGTAAGAAGGTAAAATATTAAAAAAATATAAAGGATACCGCCATGTCAGATTTACAAGCAGCATTTGGAAGTTTTTTTAATCTCTCAGCAGAAGAAAAAAAACAAAAAGTAGATAATGTTTCAGGTCAGATCTCCCGGGAAATGCTCAAAAGACTCTCAACCTATATGGAAATTAACACGCAACTTCGGGAAAAATACCGAATGAGCTACAAGGAGTTCAGAAAGGTAAACAGGTATGAGTTGAACATTACTTTTGAGGAGTATAAGAAGATTTTTGAGCTTTGGACGATGGCTCATGAAGGAATAGAATCTCTGAGCGAAAGTTTTATGAAACTCACTCAGGAAAAATCCTACAGCGACCTGCGAAAAACGTCTCTTGAGAATCAATAAATTCTCCCTTTCCACAATTTTTCAATTGCCACCATTTACCCTATGTCGTATAAAATAGCTCCCTTTTTACTTTAAGGGAAAGAAATATGATTGAATTATTGCGGCAAAGAAGAAGTATTCGTAAATTTAAAGAAACAACAATTGAGAATGAGAAGATAAAACTTTTATCTGAAGCAGCGGTACGGTCTCCTACCTCCAGAAACAAAAAAGCGTGGAAATTCATTTTTATTCAGGACAAAGAAACAATTCAAAAACTTGCCCTGTCAAAAACCAAAGGCACAGCGTTTCTCAATAGCTCCCCTCTTGCAGTCGTTGTCTGCGGTAATGAAGAAGAAACAGATGTTTGGGTGGAGGATTGCTCTATTGCCTCAATAATATTACAGTTACAGGCACAATCCCTTGGACTTTCCAGTTGTTGGGGACAAATAAGAAAAAGAAAACATAACAACACAACAGCATCAGAGGAATATGTTCGTTCAATTTTAAAATTGCCTGAAAACTTCAGGATTGAATCAATTATTGGGATTGGGTATCCTGATGAGGAGAAACAGGGTGTTCCTGAGAATGAACTTGATTATCAAAAAGTTGAATTCAGGTAGAAAGATTATTGAGTGAGGATATTTTACCTTTTTCCCCATTTGTATCTCCCCTTTTAACGCCACACTCTTTTACCGTTTTACCCATCTACCCTTTCAACCTTCTAACTTTTATCTTCTTTTGCTTGTTCTTGTTCTTCAACACGAAGCAGGGCAATTTCCTGTGTGAGGTTTTTTATATGATTGGACATCTGGGAAATTCTTATAGAAAAGTGCAGGTTCATTGCAAGCAAAACTAAAATCGCAAAGATAAAAACAATTGTTGTTGAAGTTGTAGCTCCGACAAGGGTCGTAATTTCCACCACCGTATCGTATCCATTGGCGAAAAATAAAATACCAATACCGATAAACACCCAAAGTACAGAGAATTCTTCTTTTAGTTTTCGCTGTCTTACAAGTTCAAAAATCACAACAATTACCACAAGACTTATAAGCATTGAAAAAATATATTGTTCCAATGGCATTTATTTATCCTCCCGTTACAATAAGTTAAGCAGATTACTGGTAAAATTAAGTTTTTATTTTAATTGATTATGGATACTTTAGAAGAAAATGATTTAAAATTCATCCGCCTCCTGGAAGTAAAGGCTGAATCGTTCTTTACAATCGGCAATTACATTCTTGAGAACAACACCTCCTTTTCCCAGAAATTTGACATGATGGTCATGCAGGAAATTCTCCATCTGGAGATATTTCTTGATGACTACGGAGCCAGAAACAATAAAAAATATGTTTACATAACGGAGTTAATTGCCTCCATTAGAAACTTCACCAATGTAATGTACACCACCAAACATATCTTTGACCGAATTTCTCTTTACAAGGTTGAGGATACCGTTAATGGAGAGAAAAATTTCAAGGAAAGTGTCAATAACTTCTATGAATGGTCAATTGGATGTCTGAAAAAACTTTATACGGAAGCCTTTGAAGAGGCAAAACGTCTTAAGGTTAAAATCCCTCAAGGTAAGGTTGATGACCGCTTTTTTAAAGGAAATGAAAACCATTTTAAGCTTGAACAAAATATTGAAAAAGACAATGTTGAGTTAGCTGTTAACCGAATTCTTGAGTTAACCAGTAAGTACAGGAAAGTTGCAAAATCAATACACCGGGAAAACTTTGGAAAGAAAATTAAGCCCAAGGATTTAAACACCTTAATTCCTTTTCGGGTTGACGAAAAAAAAGCACGAAAATTTCAAAATATTCTTCATGGTGTTCAATCAGATTACGATACTTACGTTAAAGGCAGCAGTGAAGAAAAAACCCACAAGAACTTAAAACGTCTGAGAGGTTTTGTTGCTGTCCCCATGTATCTTTTGGGAATTGTTTCCTGGCTTTCCCATTTTTATGAACGACATTTACCCACAATCAGAAATACTGAAGTAAAAGAAAAAATCAGTGCCATAATTAACACAGATGAGTTATTACATCACCTTGCCTATTTCGGCATGAATCTCTGTCATAAATATCTCCACATTGGCAATGAAATAGCGGAGAAAATTCTCACCTATTATTCACAACCAATTACAATGGAACTTCCTGTTCCCCAACCAATTGGTTTTCATGCCCGTCCTTCCCACTACATTTCCCTGATTGTCAATGAATTCGGAACTGATGTCTTTTTGGTTGTTGATGGAGAGGAATATAGCTGTAAATCAGTCATGATGCTTTTACAAGCTGGTGGTGAAATTGCTGAAAAAGGATTAAAAACGGTAACATTTAAAGGAGACGAGAAAGTCCTGAAGGACTTAAAAATCCTTGCTGAACATAATTATTGTGAGGATTCCAGTATTCCTCCTGAACTTAATTACATACGAATTGCACGGAACTTCCTGTAATTTGCATAGACCATATAACCCCAACTAAGGAAATCAAATGAAAAAGTTTTTATTACCAATTGTCGTCTCATTGCTTTTTATTACCTCATGTGATGACAATATGCAAAAAGGTGCAGGTGTTGATGAGGAAGCAATTAAGACAATAATTGCAAAAAACCCTGACCTCATACTTAAGGTGATTGAGGACAACCCGGTAAAGTTCATTGAAACAATTGAGAAGGCAAGTCAAAAGGCACAAATTGCTATGGCAGAGAAAGAAAAAAAGAAAAGACTTGAGGAACTGGAGAAAGAATTTAAAAACCCTAAAAAGCCTGAGATTTCTGAGTCAAGAGCAATTCGTGGAGCAAAAGATGCTCCTATCACCATTGTTGAGTACTCTGATTTTCAATGCCCTTACTGCACCAAAGGTTACGAAATCATCAAGGATCTTATGGCAAAGTATGAAAATAAAGTGAGGTTTATCTACAAGCATCTTCCTCTCACTTTTCATGAACATGCGATGCTCAGTTCCCAATATTTCGAAGCTATAGCCATGCAATCACCCGAAAAAGCATATCAGTTTCATGACACTATTTTCGAAAATCATAGAAGCATTGCAAAAGGTGAGGAATGGTTCAAGGAAATTTGTGAAAAACTGGGACTTGATATGAATAAACTTGCTGAAGATATTAAATCAGATGCAGTTAATAAAATTATTGATGCTGACATGGAGGAAGCAAGTAAATTTGATATAACCGGAACACCAGGTTTTCTTATTAACGGGATTTCCCTCCGTGGAGCCTATCCTCTCCCGGCATTTGAAAAAATAATCAAGAGACTCCTTGAAGAAAAAGATAACTCATAAAAAACCTAATACGAGGAAAAACAATGGCAACACTAAAAACAGATAATGTAAAAGAATCAACAATCGGTGGTGAGCATGGAATCACTGAGGCAGAAATAAACGCCCTTAAAGAAAAAACCGAGGAAATTCATGACTGGTTGATGAAAAGCAAGCAGGAAAACAGTCTGCCCTTTTTAAATCTCCCCTACCAAACAGATAGTGTTGAAGAAACGTTAAAAGCAGCGGAGCATATTCGTAAAAACTTCGATAATTTTGTTATTCTGGGCATTGGCGGTTCTGCATTAGGACCAATTGCCATTCATAACGCCCTCAATGATGCCTTTTATAATTTAAAGTCTGCTGAAAAGCGCAGAGGACCACGATTATTTGTAGCTGATAATTCAGACCCACGATATTTCACCGAAATTCTTAATGAAATTGATTTTAAAAAAACCTGCTTTAACGTCATTACAAAATCAGGAAGTACCTCTGAAACAATGAGCCAGTTTATGGTTGTTTATAATCTTCTAAAGCAGGAAATTGGAGAGAACTGGAAGCACCATCTTATTTTGACAACTGACCCGGAAAACGGTACTTTACGAAAAATTGCAAAGACCGACGGACTTAAAACCTTACCCATTGACCCCGGTGTTGGTGGAAGATTTACCATCTTCACCCCTGTCGGACTTCTCCCTGCAGCAGTTATTGGTGTTGATATAAAAAGGTTTCTCAAAGGTGCTGCAACTGCTGTGGAAAAATCGTCAACAACAAATCTCAACACTAACATTGCCTACTCTCTGGCAATCATTAGCTATCTTGCAGACGTAAAAAAAGGCAAGAAAATTTTAGTCATGATGCCCTACGCAAACGCACTCTACTCTATAGCTGACTGGTTTCGTCAAATGTGGGCAGAATCTCTGGGGAAACGAAAAGATTTACAGGGAAACGATGTTTACACCGGACAAACCCCAGTTAAGGCATTAGGAGCAACAGACCAACATTCTCAAGTACAGCTTTACGTTGAAGGACCAAACGATAAAATTACTTTTTTTATTGAAATCGACGATTATGGTACCGATGTTACAATTCCCAAAGTTTATGAAAACGAGTCCTCACTCAGCTACTTGGTAGGAAAAACATTTGAACAACTCATAAAAACGGAAAAAGAGGGAACTGAACATGCCTTGACAGTAAATAATCGTCCAAACCTCACCTTGAAGATTAACAGTATCTGCGAAGAGGAAGTTGGAGAGTTGTTTATGACATTTGCCATTCAGACAGCTTTTGCAGGAAAACTTTATAACGTCAACGCCTTTGATCAACCGGGTGTTGAATGGGGTAAGGATTACGTTTACAAAAAATTCGGAAAAGAAGGGTATTGAGTTAGAAAGTTAGAAGGTTTGGGATCATTCAAATACCTTAATCTAAAACTGCCCGAGATAATAACATAAGTAGAACATAAAGGTACGCTATACTTTTTCTAAGAAGATATCAAAAAGCGTTACCCCAATGTAGACTTCTGATAAGGGGTTTTTTAGTGAAAATCCTCCTGAAATAGACTACTAACATTGTTTGGAGTAATTGTCGTTAAATGAGTCTCGGGGTAAGCAGTAAAAAAATCCTTTAATGTACGGCTTTTTTTTCTGTCATTCCACTTAAATTCCATTGCCAGAAGTTTACCTTCCTTTTCCTCTAAATAATCAATTTCTTTTTGACTATAAGTCCTCCAAAAATAGGTGTTTGCATATAACTGATTATTTCTCAAATACTTTATTCTTTCTGCAACACAAAAGTTTTCCCAAAGTACTCCGACATCATTTCGCAGTTCAAGTGAATTAAAGTTTTCAATAATTGCGTTTCGTATTCCTAAGTCCCAAAAATATATCTTTCTGCTTTTACTTATTTCACTTCGCAAGTTTCTTTTAAAAGCTCCGAGCCTGAAAATAATAAGTGCTTCTTCCAACAAATGAATATATTTTTGAACAATTGACTGATCAACTCCGAGCTGAGTCGCAAGTTCATGAAAAGAAACTTGAGAACCAACTTGAAACGCAAGTAACCTGAGAAGTTTTATCAGCATTTCTGGCTTTCTTAGTTGCTGGAAGGTAAAGATGTCTTTAAAAAGATAGCTCCCTGTTAATTCCTGTAACGACTGTTTTGCCTCCATTTCATTGAGTTGCGAAATTTCAGGGTAACTTCCAAACCGGAGAAAATGTTCAATACATCTTATTTGCTCAAGAGAATTTTTATTTGCAAACAACTCATTAAACGAAAAGGGAAAGAGGTAAAACTCTATTTTCCTACCGGTCAATGGTTCCTTAATTTTATTTGACAAATCAAAACTTGATGAACCCGTTGCGATTATTTGCACATGGGGATGCTCATCTACAAGTATTTTTAATGTAACACCTATATTTTCAATTCGTTGTGCTTCGTCAAGGACAAGTAGCTTGAGCCCTTTTGTAATATGTGCCAAGCGGTTAATATTTTCGCTTGAAAAAGTTTCTCTTACATCCAGATAATCGCAGTTGAAATATTCTGCCTTTTCTGGATATTCTTTTAAAAGGTATTTCACCAAGGTTGTTTTTCCGGCCTGTCTTGGACCATAAATAATACAAACTTTTTTCTTTCCTTCTTTAAAGAGGCTTTTCTTAATAGAGGGAATTATTGCTCTAAATATCTTCATTTTTAATAGTATCAAGATTAAAGTCATATAATTATATCAAAATTTATGAATAGAAGGTTGTTTAACACTATTTTTAATTTCATAAAAAACAACTATAATTATTGTTTTCCTTAACCCATACTGCAATGATTTACTTAGATAAAAAAGGTTTTGATGTTCCTCTTTCTCGCCTTGGTTTTGGTGGTATGCGGTTTAACGACCACAACGAAGGAGTGAACGCCGTCAGGTACGCTTTTGAGAATGGTATAACTTATTTTGATACTGCTCCGGGATACTGCAGAGATCAGTCTGAAAATATTTACGGTGAAGCATTTAAGCATATTCCCAGAAATAAAATAATTGTTTCATCAAAGAGTGGGATTTGGAAAGACAAAACAGCACATGCTTTACTGGAAAGGGTCAAGACCTCCATTCAGCGCATGGGAGTAGATTACCTTGACGTCCTTCATATCTGGTGCATTAAAGATAAACCAATGTTCCGGCGTATTATTACAAAAGGAGGTCCTTATGAGGGGGCAATAAAAGCAAAGGAATCTGGTTTAGTAAAGCATATTTTTTTTTCCAGTCATGCAAACAACGAGGTAAATAAAGAAATTCTCAAGCATGAGCTTTTTGAGGGAATTACCATTGGTTTTAATATTCTGAACAGTTCTGCCCGACTCGAAACCCTTCAATCTGCCAAAAAGAATAAACTCATTACTGTTTCCATGAACCCTTTAGCGGGGGGAATGTTTACACGCTTCAAAAATTTCTTTACCTTTCTTAAACAGGAAAGTACCGCTTCTCTTATCGAGACTGCTCTTCACTATAATCTTTCCCACAAAGAGCTGGACATTGTTCTTTCCGGTATGAGCTCAGTCAAGGAGGTGGAGGAAAATATTGCTGCCGTCAATCGGTTTAAGGAAGAACACAACCCACACTTAAAGGCAAAAAGCATTGAAGATGCTCTTGCAAACCTAAACGGCTCTTTTTGCACCCTTTGCAACTACTGCATACCCTGTCCTGTGAATATTCCCATTCCCACCTACATGAATGTCATTGATATAAAAAAGGTCTCTGGTGAACAGGAGGAAAAACAATTTTATTATTGGCATAAAGACAGGAATTCTTTTCAGGGAATTGAGGCAGATAAATGCACAGAATGCGGTGTATGCGAGGAGAAATGTACGCAACATCTTCCCATTATCGACCGTCTGAAAGAAGTTTCAGATGATTTTCACCGGTTTGGGATAAAATAAAAAACCATTAAAAAAAACAATTAACAAAAATGCCTGAGAACTTTACCCTACGAAAAGCCAAGCTTTATGATACAAAACAAATAGCTGCACTTTTAAAATTCTATACCTCTAAAGGAATAATTCTTGGTAGAAACGAAGCAGACATTTCAGAGAATATTCGTGAATTTACTGTTTGTGAAGTAAAGGGAGAAATTACCGGAGTTGTTTCCCTTGCAATTTTCTGGGAAAATCTTGCAGAAATTCGTTCCCTTGCTATTAACCCCGAACTTCACCGTCACGGTTTTGGCTCTGCTTTAGTGAAATATTCTATTCAGGAAGCAAAAGAACTGGGATGTAAAAAAGTTTTTACCCTCACCTACGAGGATGTTTTCTTTAAAAAGCTTGGTTTTGAAGAAACTGACAAACATTTATTCTCCCAAAAGGTCTGGGCAGAGTGCACCAAGTGTATGAAGTTCCCCGACTGTGATGAGATTGCACTTTCCCTGTCAATTTAAATGCTAAGAATTCAGCAGGCAGTCATTGAGGACTCCCAAGCCATTACAGAAATGGTCAAGGAACTAACCGATGAAATAATCGCAACAATGGATGATGTCGCTTTTAACATTGATGTAATAAAACTTACCAAAAAGTGCCGTGAATTAATTGAAAAAAACAACTATTTTATTTTCCTTGCATTTAAAGAGAATGAGAAGGGTCCCGTTGGTTTTGTTTCACTTTCTGAAAGCTACGCCCTTTATGCCGAAGGGGAGTTTGGCATAATACAGGAGTTTTATGTAAAACAGGAATTTCGCTCGGAAGGAATTGGCAGGGAACTGACCAAAAAAGCTGTTGCATTTGGAAAGAACAAAGGTTGGAAACGACTTGAAGTAAACACACCCCCACTTCCTCAATGGAACAAAAGCGCAAAGTTCTACCAAAAAGAGGGTTTTGAATTCTCTGGCGGCAGAAAGCTAAAACTAACTCTGGATTAATTAATGAAGGATCACAAAGGCATTCATTATCTTAACTCCCTTACTTCTAGGGGTATCAATCCTTCTCTAGATAATGTTAACCAATTCCTGCTGGCAACAAAACTTCCGAAAAAAAACTATTTCAAAATAACTGTAGCAGGAACCAACGGCAAGGGCTCAACGGTCGGCTATCTTTCAAAAATTTTTACAGGACTTGGATATAAAACCGGAGCGATTTTTTCCCCTCATGTATTAAGAGTTAACGAACGTATTACTCTGAATGGTGAAGAAATATCTGATAAGGAGTTAGACACCCTTCTTCTTGAAATTAAATCAATGCAGGGAAAAACAGCACTTTCCATTACTTATTTTGAAGCATTGTTTTTTGCGTCACTGCTCTATTTTGATAAACAGGAAATAGACATTGCTGTCTTAGAAGTTGGTTTAGGGGGAAGGTTTGATGCAATTAACTCTCTGCATCAGGATATTTCCATCATTACCTCAATTTCTATCGACCATACGCAGTTCCTCGGAAACAGTCTTGAAGAAATAGCTGCCGAGAAATTCGCAATTGTAAAAGAGGGCTCCACTGTTGTGGCAAACCTTGAACAGGAAAACCTTCGTCAATTGCTGATTAAACATTCAGATAAAAATAAGGCGGTTTGCCTGCTCAATGACAAAGACTTTGAATTACATCAAGGACAATATGTTCTTAAAAATCCTTTTCATGTTCAAATTAAAACCATTAAAAAGAATACCAGTAGTAATAAACAGTGGGGAAACATTGCCTTAGCGATTACTGCGGTACTGCTTTTCAAGGTATTTTTTGAGAAAAAGAGTGCTACCGATTCTCTGGGGTCAGCTCTTTTAAAGGCTATACCCCACGATACTCACCTTCATGAAGGTTTTGAAACGATACTTTTGGCAATTAAGGAATTCATACCACCTTACCGTTTTCAGAAGATCAGTGACTCTCCGGAAGTTTACCTTGATGTTGCACATAACGAGGAATCGTTTAACACCCTTTTTGAAACTGTGGAGGAAACTTTGCAGGAAAAAAAGAAAGCACTGATTGCAGCATTTTCCTCAGATAAGGACTGGAAACCATTTGTAGAGAGAGCATTAAAGGTTTTTGATGTTTGTATTTTTTCAGAGTATCTCTATGAAAGAACAGAAAAGGTAAATGCTATTAAAACCTTTGTGTCATCATTGAATTTCCCCCATGAGGTTTATTTCTGCAGAACAATTATTGAGGCAAAGGAGATTTACCTTAACCTGCCAGAGTATCCTGCCCTTGTAGTAACGGGATCGTTTTATACCATTCAGGATTATCTTCAAAGTGAAAAGTTAGGAAGTTAGAAGGTTGGAATGTTAGGTTAATTTTAATGACATCCCACTATATTTAGAAGCTGCCTTATGCTTATATTTGGTGTCCAGTCCTTTTTTCTTTACAACTGCGAGAATTTTTTCCTTTAAATCCTCCAACTCAAAAGGTTTTGTTATATAGTCATCAGCCCCGGCATTTAACCCAACTTCAATATCTTTCTTTGATGATTCTGCTGTGACCATTATTACCGCTAAATCTCTTTGTTCCTTATATTCTCTACTAAAACGAATTTCCTTAAGACAATCAAGTCCGTCCATACCGGGCATTTTTCTGTCCATAAGAATAAGGTCAAAGGGAATTTTTGTAATAACCTGCAATGCCATTGTTCCGCTATCAGCCTCATGAATGCTTTTTATACCAATTTCTTCAAGGATATTGCTTACAATCCTCCTCATAAGCATTGTGTCGTCGACAACAAGTACCGTTAATTTTTCAATCATGACCCTTCCTCATTTATAGATTGATAAAAATAGAGAGCGGATAGTTATTTATTGCAAAAGATTTTATGTGTAGCACCGATCTCTTCACTTCTCACTCTTCTAATCCACTAGTAAAGCAGACACTGAACTGTTTCCATCAGATTACTTTGTTCAAATTCTCCTTTAATAATATATGCATCAGCTCCTACTTCAATCCCTCTTCTTTTATCCTCATCACTGTCCCGAGAACTGACAATAATGATGGGAGTTGTTTCATAGTTTTTTTCAGCTCGGAGTTTTTCCGTAAAGCTAAAGCCGTCTAGTCTTGGCATTTCAACGTCGGTAATAATTAAATCATAGTTTGTATGTTCTGCCTTTTGAAGCCCTTCGAGTCCGTCTCCAGCAATATCAACAGAATAACCATAGGATTCAAGAATGCTTTTTTCAATTTCCCGGGTACTTACCGAGTCATCAACAACCAGAATAAAGAACTGTTTTTCCTTTTTTCTTTTGGCACTGACCTGAGTTGTTCCTTCCTTCATTCTCTTAGCCACTTGGATAATACTGTTGGCGTTGAGTACCAAAACAACCTCGTTCTTACCTGTAATGGTCACGCCAAAAATAAGTTCATTATTTTTCATGTGATTGGGAAGGGTTTTAATTTCCACATCCAATTCATCAATAAGGTTATGAACAAGAATTCCTAACTTTTCATCTCCAAGATATAAGATTAAAACGATGGAGTTTTCATATTCTTTATCCTCAGATTTAACTTTAAGAAGGGAGTCAAGCTCAATAACAGGTATAAATTGATCCCGTAATTTCACTGCTTTTTTATTTACAACATCAATGATTTGATCTTTTTCAACATGGAGAATTTCATAAATGGAATTTACGGTAATACCAAAAGGTTTTCCAGCGACACTAAACATTAAAAGCCGCATAATTGAGAGGGTCATTGGAAGCCGTATATTGAATGTGCTTCCTTCTCCTTCTTTGGTATCTATCGTAATTCCCCCCTTCATTTTCTTTACGATATTTTCTCTAACAACGTCCATTCCAACACCTCTGCCTGAGATATCGGTAATAATTTTACTGGTACTAAAACCAGGAAGAAAAATAATATTCAGGATATCCTTATCTGACATTTCATTAAGTTGTTCAGCAGTATAGAGATTAATCTTAAGTGCTTTTTCCTTAATTTTTTCCAAAGCAATACCCCGTCCGTCATCCTTGATTTTTATCAGAGCAGAGCCACCTTCATATTCAGCAGTAATATTTAATTTTCCTGTGGGATGTTTTCCTGCTTTTATCCTTTCATCCGGAGTTTCTATTCCATGATCAATACAGTTTCGAATAATATGCAGTAAAGGGTCATTTATTCCTTCGACAATTTTTTTATCCAGTTCTGTATGTCCACCATCAATGGTAAATTCGACTTCTTTTCCTGATGAAGCTCCTATGTCACGCACCATCCTTTTAAACGTATTTAAAACCGTTGAAATCGGCATCATCCTCAAATGCAATACTTTTTCTCTCAGTTCGTTTTCAAGAATGTTCTGATAGTTCAGGTTGTCCTTTATATTATTGGCAACACCTTTAAATTTTTGATAAATCTCCTCGAGTCCTCTATTGAGTTCTGAAAGGTTTTCTCCCTCCTTCACTAAGTCGATAAAGTTGTTAAAGGACTTAACTTCCTTCTCAATTTCAAAAAGATTCTGTTTAAAGCGCTGCTGGCTTGAGACCATTTCACCAAGAAGCCTTATTGATTCATCAAGCTTTTCGGTATCGACCCGAATGGTTTCTGTTGTTTTCATCTCCGCTTTTTTCGTGGAAGATAGCTCTTCTTTTTTTACGGAAATTACCTTCTCTTCTTCCTGATCTTTTTCTGTATTACCTTTGTTTAACAATACTTTATTAATATCTTCCGCTACATTTCCTTTAGATGCTTCAATAAGAATTTCACAAAGAGGTTCAGGGTCATAGGTTATTTCCTTTCCAGCTTCAACATCCTTCATAAGCTCTATAACAACATCCAGCGTTGAGTAAAATATCTTATAGAGAGGTGAAGTAAGAGTAACTTCCTCTTTTTTAATGCTCAAGAATACACCTTCAAGTTTTTGAACGAGGTTTCCAATTTGAACAAAACCCAACATTTTAGAAGAGCCTTTCATGGTGTGAAGGAGTCGTAACAACGATTCAAATTTCTGATCATTGATTCCTGTATTTTCGAATTCATTTATCCGCAACCTTATTTCTTCCAGCTGTTTCCATGCGTCACTCACAAACTGGAGAATAAATTTGCTTTTATCGAGTTTTCCTTTTGAGACTGTCTTGGCCTCTTTTGTTTCCGGTTGACTTTTTTCTGGTTCTTTTAATTCACCTTGAGCAGCTTTTTCCAGTTCCTCGCACAAAGGCTCATGATTGAAGTCAATATCCCTGCTCTCTTCCACACAGCAAAGGATTTCCGTAACTGCGTCCAAAGCTTTAAACATCAGGTTAAAAAGAGGTTTTGTAGCCTTAATTGATTTTTCTTTATAGGCAATAAAAACATCTTCCAGTTTATGAGAAATCCCTCCAATGTGCTTAAAACCCAGCATTTTAGAGGAGCCTTTGAGGGTATGCAATAAGCGAAGAAGTAAATCAAGATGTTCATCATTTACTTCACCAGACTCAAGTTCAACCAGAATATTGTTTATTTCTTCCAGTTGTTCCTTACTGTCTTCGACAAATTTTGCATAGAATTTTGTTTTATCAAATGCCATCGTAGCTGTTAAAAAAAAATTGTTATATTCCTGAACCGCTGTTAACCCAACGTCTTTCCAGAGAAGCCCCTTCATTCGACAACAGATCAATATTGTTATCAAAGAGTTTAATTAACTGTTCAGATTTAAAGGAAAAGGGAAAAAATGTTAACCCGGTATTTTTTAATCCGTGGGTAAGTAATAATTTTTTAGAAAGGGTATATTCTCTTACCGCCTCACGGTTTTTTCCTGAAAGCTTATAAAGTTCTGCGAGATTATAGTGAACAAACCATACGGTTGGGTCAAGAAACATGGCTGATTTAAAGTGCTTAATTGATTCCTGAATTTTCACATCGTACTTTTCAATAATTCCCAAAAGAATTATTACCTCGATGTTCAGGTTATTTATGCTTATAACTTTTGCAATAATGCTTCTTGCCTCATTTATTTTATTTAGATTCAATAAAATTGATGCTTTTAAGGTTAATGCATCAATACAATCAGGTTCTTTTTTTAACAGGACATCAAGCTTTTCCATTGCGGAGCTATAATCTTTATCCTTGGCATACTCAACAATATCAGTAATGTCAGGAGTATCTGTAATTTCTACAACCAATTGAAGCTCCTCTTTCAGGGCTTCCTCTCTTTCTTTAACTCTGCGCTTTATATCGTCAAATGAAATAATGGAACCTGAAGTCGTTTCCTCTTGCTTAACACTCTCAATTTCTTCGAAGGTATATTGTTTTTCCTTTATTAGGGCGTCACCTTTTTTAAAATAAAAGAGTCCCTCATCCTCACAAATATTAAGAATATTCATGCGGTGGTGTTGGTGGGTTTCCGTTGAACTGAGAAAAATACAGCCATCTTTGTTCAAAAGATTGGATAAATTTTGAAAAACCCGACGTTGGTTATGATTCTCGAAATAAATGGAAACATTCCGGTAAAAAATAAAATCCACTTTTTTGATTTCATCTGGATATTGGTCACTCAAGAGGTTTGCCTGAAAAAATTTAACTCGATTTTTCACCCTGTCTGAAAGTTCATAAATCAGCCCTTTTTTGTTAAAAAATTCATTTTTATAGGTCTCATCATCGGTTCTAAAAGAATTTTTGCCATAGAGTCCATTTTGAGCTTTCATTAATATCTTCCTGTCAATATCAGCACCCATTACATCAATTCTATCCATAGCTAAATCGCCAAATCTTTCAATAAGTTTCATCACAATTGAATAGACTTCTGAACCATCAGAGCACCCAACACTTAATATCCTTATGCTATTTTCAGAGTTCTGAAGCATCGGAGGAATTAATTTTTCACAGAGAAAGTCAATTTGATTCACTTCCCGAAAGAAATAGGTCTCATTAATTGTCAAAATTTCGATGAGATGACTGAACTCGTCATGGTCATTAAAAACATGATTGTAGTAAACCGAGAGGTCATAGATTCCATTATTCAGCATTCTTTTTTCGATAGCAGACTTTAAATGGGCAACATCATTTTTTTTATAGGAAATCCCGCACCTGTCTTCTATTAATGAGACAAAGTCAACTAACTCTTCGATAGCGTTCATTGACTAGAATCCTTTGCTAATTTATTTAACATTCCTGCTATTGCATCGACGGGCATTACGTGGTCAATACAACCATATTTAATGGCAACATTTGGCATTCCAAAAACAATACAGGTTGATTCATCCTGTGCAATGGTTTTTCCACCCTGTTTTTTTATCTCTTGCATTCCCTTTGCACCGTCATCCCCCATACCGGTAAGAATTACTCCGATAACACTATCTCCATAAGCTTTTGCTGCTGAAAGCATCAGCTTATTACAGGAAGGAGAATAAATATCCTGTGGTTCCTTTTCATTAAGAAAAACCCTATTTCCAGAAGAGACGATCATGTTTTTTTCTGAAGGTGATATATAGATTGTGCCAGCGGCAATTCTCTTTCCATCCTCTGCTTTTACAACATTAAGGGGAGTAGTATTATTTATCCATTCAACTAACCCATTTACAAATCCATTTTCTATATGTTGTGCGACAAGTATGGGAAATGGAAATGGACTTTTCAAATTACTGAATATGGTAGAAAGTGCTTTTGGACCACCAGTGGATGATGCAATAACCACAACCTTATCGAAATCATTTTTTCTCTTTTCCTCATTAACTTCCTCAGGAGTCTTTTTTGACTTAAACCTCCCAATAACCTTAACTCTTGAATAAAGCTTGATTTTCCGGTTAAATTCATCTGGATTATTAAAATCAATATTTTCTTTGGCAATTAAGTCGAGTGCCCCTTTTTCAATTAATTCAAATGCCTTAATTGATTCTCCCATCCCTGATATGACAACGATGGGAACGGCATATTCTTCCATAATCCTCTCAATGGCTTCGGTACCATTCATAATAGGCATATGAATATCCATGGTAACAATATCCGGTTTTAACTGAGCCACCAACTCTATTGCTTTTTTCCCATCATCTGCCTCACCAACAACCTCAATGTCTGGGTCTGTTTCGAGGGTTTTTTTAATAATTCTCCTGATAGTAGCACTATCATCAACAATAAGAACTTTAACTTTAGACATACAAATCTTTTTAGAATGAATAATGACCGCTACAAATTAAAAAATCCCTCTTTAACCATTTACTCGTTCATGGTAAAGACAGTACAACTATTCCATAAGAGTCATTATGACAACAATAAGCAGAACAATTGATACATATATTTCTTTTTTCCTTTATACCTTGAACTTGTTTACTCTTTCCTTTAAACCTTCAGCAAGTTCAATAAGCTCTGTTGTGACATTTGATGTTTGTTTAATTGAAATAGAAGACTGACGGGCTCCACTTTCGATTTCCTTTAATGCAGTTACGGTTTGAGTAGTAGCGGTCTTTTGTTGCTGACTTGACAGGGAAATTTGTGAAGCAGCTTCCGTCGTTTCTTTAGACCCGGAAACAATATTAATAAGTTCGTTCAAGGTTTTCTTGGAAATTTCTGTTCCATCTTTAATATTCGCTGACCCTTTTTCTGAAGAGACAATCAACCTGCTGATAGCTCCCTGAATTTCATCAACTTTTTTAGATATATCATTGGTAGAATCCATTACACTATCTGCAAGTCGTCTGATTTCAACGGCAACGACACTAAACCTTTTCCCTGCTTCGTTGGCACTGGAGGCTTCAATTGCTGCATTAAACGCAATAAGTTTTGATTGATCTGCGATGGAATTAATAATTTCCATAATTTTGCTGATTTCTTTTGACTTTCCACCCAATTCAATAATTTCCTTAAGGTTTGCATCGTTTTCTCTTGCAATTTCAAGCATTTTGTCATTGAGTGAATCCAGTGCAACACCGCCTTTTTCTGCTTCCTGTAAAGCTGTCTTGGCAATTTTTACAACAGACATTGAATTATCGGCAATTTGACTTGAGGTTGCTGAAAGTTCCTCCATTGTTGAGGTAATTTGAGAAACTGAAGAAGACTGCTGTGATGCAATGCCCGCCTGTTCCTGAATGGATGCAGCAATTTCGGCAATTGATTGATTAAGTTTGTCGGTCATTTCTGAAACAGCACCAATAATTTCTTTCATACTGTCAACCATCGCATTAAACCAGACAGCTACTTCATGGATTTCATTTCCTTCTTCAATTTCCACTTTTTTTGTCAGATCAAGGGTTTTGGCAATGTCAGTAATTTGGTCGGAAAGGGAAACTATTGGGGTTGAGATACGTCTGCCAACATAAAATGCAATAAAAACAGAACAAACCAAAACAATGAGAAATGGAATTAGTTGAGCGAGAAGGATATCAAACCAAACTCCACTCAGTTCATCAGCAGAAAAAACAGCAACAATTTTTCCTTTATTGGGAATATCAAGTTCACTGGTTAAAAAAAGCATATTGGAAGATTTATCCAGATAATGTTCTTTTGATGTAGCCTCAGAAGCCTTTTTTAATACTTTGTTAATAAGGTTTTTATCAACACCTTCTTTGAGATAACTATATTCAAGCTTTTTTGGGGGAATTGCCGCCATATACGATGTTTGTTCTGTTCCCTTACTCACACCAGTCATATGAACATACAAGAGGGATGAATTCGTTGTGTACATGTCCATGGCAGTTGCGTTCTTCAGGTTCATGAGATTACCGCCATTGATGTTTCTCGTTGCAAGGGTAATGATGGGTGCCAAGGAAATTTTACTTTTCTCTATAACCTGATCCTGCTTGAGCCAAAGCGCAGTGAAATATTGGGTAATTCCTAAAAAAAGCATTGAAAAAACAACTACACCTATAATTGCTATAAGAACTTCATGCTTGACACTACTTGTATTAAAAATTTTATTTTTTCCCATTAAATATCCACTCCTTATTTATAGTATTAAAACTCCCAAATGTATCTTTTCATATGAAAAACCATGAAACCATTTTTACAGATTACTCAGAGTAAAGAAACTCTCAGCACAAAGTAAAAAAAGTGGTTTATACATCCTAAGAAGAAAACTCCTCATGATTTATAAACCACTTTTCTTGAAGGTAAAAATGTTCTCTTCAATGAGCCTTCCCAAAAGGAAGGCTCATGAACATTAACAAATTAAAATAAAACTATTTATTTTGTGTTCCACACTGTCCGTTAAGACAAAATGCTGTATATCCCGTATGACAGTTAGTACAGGTGGATGCAGCCAAAGGACCTTCAGGAGCAGTTATTTCTTTTCCATCTTCAGTAAAAACACCATAAACTGCCTGACCACCAGCATGACCGGAAACAAAAAGGATTTTCATATCCTTTAAATGTAATATCATACTTGGGCCATCACTAAACTTACCGTTTCTGTTCTTATAGGCATCTGCATCTGCAGGATTTACCAATACCGCAACAGCTCCAGGACCGCCCTCTTTTACAGCACAATAGGTAGCAACAGTTTCCTGATAAATAGGAGGCAAAGAACTAACATCCGCATCACAACCTGGAAGAGCACCAATACCCGTCAACGTTGTTGAAACAGAATTCCAATCTTTCCAGTCAGCAGGAAAAGCAATATCACCTGCCATAGCGTGACTGCTAAAAGCAACCCCTAAAAATGTTACTGCACCGATAATAAAAGACTTAAACATCACATCACCTCCAAAAAAGTTAATAATTATTGTTCGTTACAAAAAACCATGAAAAAAAGGGGGCTGTGGTCAGAGTGCAGAGTATCTGAAAAGAAATAATAGAATAGAAACCTTTCACCACTTTAACCCCCTAATAACTACCTCCTATGCTCTACACTCATAAACTTTTGCATTGTTTTAGAAGCTCCTTTCTTAAAAACATTTACCTTTAATTTATTGCTATAACTCATCAATATCAATAAGTAAAACAGTTTTTTCTTTAATAAATACAACACCCCATACTGAAGGGTGCTTTCCACATTTATCATAAATAACCGGAACAGTCTTTATCGACTCAACATGAACCCGGTATATATCATCGGGTTCCTCAATGATGTAACCATCACTTTTGTTTTTTCCAATAACCACTTTGGGAAATGTTAGCGTGTGACTTTTGAGAGCCAACCTTTCCTGAAATGATACAAGGTTAATTTCATTTGCTTCTGCTTCTTCTACTTCAATGATTTCCGAAATATCTTCAATGTCAATGGCAAAACAGTAGCTTGACAGCACAAACATAATGACTTCTATACTTTCAAGCTCTTCTGACCTATTGTTTCCTTCAATCATTTCATACGGAGTTTGTTATGCACCCTGATTTCCCGCCTCACATATTTTTTCAAAAATCTTCTCAAGATTAAGAAAAACAACTGTTTTTCCGTTATATTCAAATTCTCCTTTTACAAAATGCTTAATTGTTTCAGATAATGTTGAAAGTGACTCATGAACTATTTTTTCCGGTAAATCCAAAACATCTTCAACATCCTTTACAAGAATTCCTGAGCGAATACCATTTTTTTCAGCAATAATAATTCTTCGGCAATCGCTTATTTCTTCATTCTGTAAACCAATAAATGAATTAATTGAAATAACAGATTCTATATTCCCCCTAACATTAATTATCCCCAAAATGAAATCAGGAGACCCGGGAACATAAGTAATTGGCATAAAATCCAGAATTTCGGTCATTTCTTCACCATCAAAGGCATATTGAGAACCGCCAATGGTGAATATAACGAACTGGGATTGTTTTTCTTCAACGTCGATAACATCACTTCCATCCCCCCGTTTTTTTACTGCGGCAATGATTTTTTTCTTTTTATTTTTAGATGGGGTAGTTTCCATACAATTTTTCT
>JADGAW010000149.1 GCA_015231815.1 Nitrospinota bacterium | reverse complement strand
GCTCATTTCAGCAAGCATGTTGGTAGAGTGGGGAAGTCTTCTTGGTCGATCAACACCTTTTCTCTTTGTAGCTTCATAAGACTTAAAAAGTTTGGTGTGACATTCCCGACACCCTTCCTTACCGATATATTTTGCATCCTCAGCATAACCGTTGCCAATTAAGGCATCACTCTTGAACGAAAAAACAGTCGCTATAAGAGCAAATGAGACTATAAAAGCAGCATTGCGAACCATAAAAGACCTCTCAAAAAAAGATTAATAAATATATAAAGACAAAAATGAAGTTCAAAATTTATCATATTGCCAGAGTTAATGTCAAGATATTTTCAGTTATTGCAAATAACTTTCTTTGTAAAAAAAGGTTCATTCCTTTAATAAAACCGTAAAATATAATTCTTTTAAAAATAATGCAAAACAATTAATGAAAAATCCCTGCAACGATTTTTTTGATTTAAATGGTGTCCTTGCCTCCCATGTAAAAAGTTTTGAGTTCCGCTCTCAGCAACTTTCCATGGCTCAGGAGGTTTATGATGCAATAAAAAAGGAGAAAAAGCTTATCATTGAAGCCGGAACAGGAACAGGTAAAACGCTTGCCTATCTAGTTCCAGTTCTGCTGAATAAAAAGAAAGCAATTATTTCCACTGGGAGTAAAAATCTTCAGGAACAGTTAAAGAACAAGGATTTACCCTTATTAAAGGAAATTATTCCTCACGAATATTCCGTAACGGTCATGAAGGGGAGAAATAATTACCTTTGCCTGAGAAGGTTTATTGACTTCAGAGACAATCATTCAGGTTCTTTTTTTGAGAGCGATAGTTTGAAGCATATTTTTGCATGGGGACAGGAAACAATAACAGGGGATAGAGCAGATTTTGGCGAAAACCTATCCCAAGAGGTTTGGAAAGAGGTTGATTCAAGAAGCGACCTTTGCCTTGGAAGAAAATGTACTTACTTCAACGACTGTTTTGTAACAAAACTCAGAATACAGGCACAGCAGTCAGATCTTATCATCATCAATCATTACCTTTTTTTTGCCGATGTTCAATTAAGAAGCAATAGCGATAACTCTCTTCTTCCAAAAGTTGATACCATTATCTTTGATGAGGCACATATGCTCGAGGAAATAGCAACAGAATATTTTGGCTATACAATCTCAAGAAGTTCTTTTATTGATCTTATGAACGAACTTGTGAGGGAACTGAAAGAAACTCCGAAACTCGAAACAAAAGTCAATGAGTCGTTAACCCACATTTCCTTATTAACTGGAGATTTGTTCACCCTCTTTCAAGAGGATGCTAAAAATGGAAGAATCCGACTCTACAAAAAAGATATAACAGAAGAAATGCAGTCGATTTCCGAAAAGATTTCATGGCAAATAGAAATTCTCAGCAATGAAGTAATGAACTCAACAGACAGTGAAGCTCTAAAAAGAATTTCAGAACGATTTATTACAAGGGGAAAGGCTTTGGATTTTATCCTGAACTTCCCTGAAGACAGTTTTGTTGCATGGAAAGAGAACAAGGAGCATTTTGTTTCCCTTCATGCTTCACCTATCGATATTTCCTCATCAATGAAGGAGGATGTATTCCCCCTCGCTAAAAGCATGGTTTTTACTTCAGCAACCCTTTCATCAGGCAAGCAGGACTTTAATTTTCTGAAGGGAAGTCTGGGGTTTGCAGATGATGATACATTTGTTCAACTTGATACTCCCTTTGATTATAAGAAGTCGGTTTTATATCACTTTCCCCAATCATTACCTGAACCTTCGAGCAGTGACTTTATAAACGCTATTTCTGAAGAAATCCACGACACAATTCTTGCCGCAGGAGGACGGACAATGGTTCTCTTTACCAGTTATAAAGCTTTAAACGGAGTTTACAAAAATATCAGGGAGAGGATTCCTTACAAAATTTACCGACAAATGTCCGGGGTGGAAAATAAAACAATTATGAGCTGGTTTACTCAGGAAAAGAATTCTGTGTTGTTCGGAACCTCATCATTTTGGCAAGGAGTTGACGTTGTCGGAGACTCACTTTCCTGTTTGATAATCGACAAGTTACCCTTTGCTTCACCCGGCGACCCAATTTTATCGGCTCGAATCGACCATATTAATCTCAATAAAGGAAACCCTTTTATGGAATATCAGGTTCCTATGGCAGTTATTGCACTTAAGCAGGGGTTTGGAAGATTAATTCGCCATAAAGAAGACCGAGGGGTTTTTGTTCTTCTTGACAATCGGGTTTTTACCAAACGGTATGGAAAAAAATTTTTGGATGCCCTTCCAGAAACAAACCACGCAAAGAATTCTCAGGAGATTGCAGCCTTTTTTTCACAAACGTAAAAAGTGCAAAAAAGTTAATCTCCAATTATCTTTACCAATACCCTCTTCCGGCGTTTTCCGTCAAACTCCCCATAGAAAATTTGCTCCCAAGGTCCGAAGTCAAGCTGTCCATCAGTTATGGCAACAACAACCTCCCGTCCCATAACCTGTCTTTTTAAATGGGCATCACCATTATCTTCTCCGGTATTATTGTGCTTATATTGAGAAATAGGAGCATGGGGGGCAAGTTTTTCCAGCCATTTTTCGTAATCCTTATGAAGTCCGGGTTCATCATCATTTATAAATACTGAAGCGGTAATGTGCATGGCATTAACTAAAACCATCCCCTCAATAATTCCGCTTTCAATGAGGCATTGATTCACTTCCGGAGTAATATTAAGAAATCCTCTT
Organism: Nitrospinota bacterium; assembly: GCA_015231815.1. GTDB lineage: Bacteria > Nitrospinota_A > JADGAW01 > JADGAW01 > JADGAW01 > JADGAW01. The sequence continues at coordinate 2,995 of JADGAW010000149.1, read as the reverse complement.
CTCGCTGGAAGGTTAAACCACAGTTCTTTACGATAACTTTTCATCCTTTCTCCATTCAATAAACATTGCAAGAAAACATGTTACTCCTTAAAAATTAGCTACATACCTTAATTTAATCCAAAGCTTTGCGAAGTTGCCGTGCAAGTTTTTCCAACGTCATCGGTTTATGCAACCAACCATGAATACCCTCTGAAAAAAGTTTTTTTCCATCATCATCGAGAGGATAACCACTCATCATAACGACTTTAATATCAGGACTCTTCATGCGTAACTCCCTAAAGAGTTCCACACCGCCCATTTCAGGCATAACAACATCAGTAAGCACCAAATCTATCGTATCCCTATAACCATGAAACGTTTTTAAGGCTTCCTTACCATTGCTTGCAGTAAGAACGCTATAGCCAAGAGAATCCAGCAGATTATTAATGATATCAAGTACTGTTACTTCATCTTCAACTATAAGAATCGTCTCTCCTTTTCCTTCATGAAGCTTGTAAGGCTTAGGCTGTTTCCTCTCCTCAGCAACTTCCTTGGTTATTGGAATAAAAATATCAAAGGTTGTACCTTCGCCAACCTCACTGCTTACCTGAATATGCCCATCATGCTGTCCAATAATTCCATAAACCTGAGATAATCCAAGCCCTGTATTGTTGGTTGATTTCGTCGTAAAAAAAGGTTCATAAATATGGGAGAGATCATCTGTTTTAATGCCAATTCCTGTATCACTTACCGATAATTTTAACCAATCCCCAGACTTCATATTACTCAGAGGTTCTTTTTCATGAGGATGAGTATAGTGAAGGAGTTTAATTTTTAGTTTTCCACCCTTTGGCATTGCATCCTGTGCATTCACAAAAAGATTGGTAATTACCTGCTGTAATTGAGTTGGGTCTGAGTTCACCACATATTTTCCATTTGCAATTTCCAACTCAACAGTAATATCCTCTCGAATTGTATGTTTAAAAACCTTAACTGTTTCATCAAGCAGCAACGCAAAGTCCAGTGCTCTTTTTCTCAGTACAGTTTTCTTACTGAAATCAAGAATTTGTCGAATAAGGTCAGATGCCCTGTTACCCTGTTGAAGAATTACTTCGATTTGGTCTTTAACCTTTACGGGAAGTTCTTTATTTCTGAGAATTAATTGGGCGTACCCCATGATGCCCATGAGCATATTATTGAAATCGTGAGCAATTCCAGCGGAGAGTTGCCCTACTGCAGCAATTCTTTCCTGTTCCTGAATTCGTGCCTGAAGCTTTTTCTCTTCAGTAACATCCCGGATAATACTTTGATATTCATACTTATTGTTACCTGGTTTTCTTCTGAGAGCCGACGTAATCAGACATTCTTTTGCTGAGCCATTTTTTGTTTTTAATTCCAAACTATAATCACGTAAAAAACCTCTCATTTCTATTTCTTTCTGAAATTTTCGACGTTCCTTAGCATCCATGTAAATATCCATAACCCGTATTTTCATGAGCTCTTTTTTTGTAAAGCCCAGCATTTCCAGTAATGTATGGTTTACATCAATAAATTTTCCATCACTTCGAGTAATGCAAATTGCCGCTCTGGATTCCTCGAAAAGTGTCCGGTAACGTTCCTTACTTTCCCGTAATGCACTTTCAGCCTTTTTTCTGTTTGTAATATCCCTGACAATTGCAATAATGAAGCATTTTTTACCATAATCAATGGATTTTACATTTGCCTCTATCGGAAAAATAGAGCCATTCTTTCTCCTGTTTTCTCCTGATCTAACAAAAAAACCTTTTTTCTTTATATCTCTTACATGCTTTTTCCATGCATTATCATCAGGAATTGATACAACAATGTTGCATACTTTCATGGTTAAGAGTTCTTCTCTTGAGAAACCAAGGGTTATGCATGAAGCGTCATTTACATAAATATATCTTCCGGTTTCAGCATCCGCAACATAGATGCTGTCGTTTGATTGGTTAATCATGTTCCGAAAGAGCAAGAGCTCGTTTTCATTTGTCTTTTGCTCAGTAATGTCCTGAATCGTACCAATCATTTTCAAGTCATTTCCGTCACCGGAGAAGATTACTTCCCCCTGTTCATGAACGATTTTTTCTCCTCCATTGAGTAACGTTATACGGTGGTCAATACTATATGGGCTTTTTTCCTCTAACGCTTTGCTAAAAGCTTTCTTCACCATTTCCCGGTCATCAGGATGAACAAAATCAAGGAAGGATTCATAGCTTACTTTAAATTCATTCTGGTCAACTTCAAATATTCGGTAAATTTCCTCAGACCATTCAAGGATGTTATAAATAACGTCCCAACTCCAGCTTCCAAGCTTGGCAATTCTTTGTGCCCGTGCAAGGTTTTCCTCGCCTTTTTTCAAGGCACTTTCAGCTTCTTTTCGTTCAGAAATATCATGAGCTATACCTTCTACTGCGAGAGGGTTGTGATCATCATCAAAAATGGGAACTTCGCTTATTTCCAACCAGTGAAAACGACCATCCTTGCTAAAAACCTCAAGTTCGTAGGATGGTTGTTGGTATCCTTGCCTGCACAACTCATTTGATTTGCGTGCAAAATTATTGGCGGGGTGGTCGGAATAAAACTGTGTGAAATAGTTTAAGAAATCGTTCTGGGAATAACCTAAAATTTTTGTTACAGAAGGACTCACATACTGAAAGGTACCATTCGTGTCATGAATATAACAAAAATAGTCTTCGCTAAGGTTTTCTATCAACTGTCGGTGTTTTTGTTCACTTTCCCTGAGGTCATCCTCCATATTTTTTTGTTCTGTGATGTCATGCAAAATGCAATGAATAACCCGTTTATCCTTAAAGGTTGTTACACTGGCACTGATATCCACAGGAACACCTTTTCCATTACTTCGGTGAACATAAAAGTCTTTCAACGTAAAACCCTTGTCACTTTTCATCTCTTCAATAAAAATATTCTCACACCTGTTTCTGTCCTCAGGTAAGAAGAGTTCAGATAAATGCATTGAAATTATTTCACTAAGAGG
>JADGAW010000148.1 GCA_015231815.1 Nitrospinota bacterium | reverse complement strand
AAGGAGTTTATATTAAAAAAAAGGGGAAATATACTCTTGAATTTAAGTATGAGAATCCTCTGTTAAAAAGTTTTCTTTATATCTACTTTATTACCATAGTTGCTTTTCTGGGCTACTTCCTTTATCAGGTTTTTAGAGAAAGCTCAAGAAAGGTAAACGTATAATTAATCTAAACAATCTTTAATTAAATGATAGAAAAAATAAAAAAGAAATATATCCCTGCTTTTAAGTTTGGTATAAAGCTTCTGGAGGCTAAGCTGAAAGGAAAGCGTTTTCCTCTTTATGTCGGACTTTTTATTACAGAACGCTGTAATCTCAGTTGTATTTATTGTTTTCCTAACTCCCCCAACAGAAAAGTTAATGATCTTTCTAAAGAACAAATCTTTGAAATTATTGATGAACTGTATGTAATGGGAACCCGTTATATAACAATCCTTGGTGGTGAACCAATGATTAGAAAAGATTTTGGGGAAATTGTTGATTACATTGTAAATAAAGGTATGGTTGCGGAATGTGGAACCAATGGCTTTTACATTAATAAACATATTGAAGCAGTGAAAAAACTGTTCACTGTTTGTAATAGTATTGATGGTGACAAAGAGGGGCATGATGCGAACAGGGGAGAAGGATCATGGGAAAAGATAATTGAAAGTATCGAAACGTGCCAGAAACATGGTGTCCCCATCCAAATGAGAGCAGTTTTTACAAAGAAAAATGTTCATTGTCTTAAATACCTGCTTGAATTAAGCAAAAAATACAATACATCCCTTGCCTTGGCTGAACAATCCTGTGTAAAACCAGAAGATATCAGTTATGTTATGACAACTGAAGAAGTGCGTGACTTTTGGATAAAAGTTAAGGAATATAAAAAAGAAGGATATGACATAGATAAATCTGATGCTCTTCTGGATAAGATTATTAACTATCCTGTTGATATTCCCTATGACAAAATATTTTATGAGGGTGATGTTATCCCGGAAGGAGACTTTCCTAAATGTAACCTGAGTCAGGGTTATTGTTTTATTGACGTGGATGGAATGATGTACCCATGTGCGAACTTATTTGGAAAATATGGGAAAAATATTTTCGAAGTGGGAATTCAGGGAGCTTGGGATTATCTTGGAGAAAATAAATGTCTTTTCTGTCGATCCAGTATTCAGGATCTAAAAAGTTATTTCTTTGGAATGGATTATAAATCCTTCTCTGTTGTGCTAAGAAATTTTTTAAGTAAATAAAAAGTACCTTTCTTCTTGCTAATTTCCCCAGAATAAAATGATGGCAAGTTCCTCATTATTTCTCAACAATTGCGGAAAGATACAAATATAAGTCTCATTGTTGCTTTATAAATAAAAATGTTTGATGATTAAATTGTCTAATTATGTGGAAAAAAATTCGCTTTGTTCTCACACTTTTATATGCCCGAATATTAAAGAAAAATATTCCTGTTTGCGTAGGACTTCACGTTACCAACCGATGTAATTTTAACTGTATTTATTGCTATGGGAATTATCCTGAAAAGCATGAAGAGGAGATTAAAACTCCTCAAATACTGAGACTCATTGGTGAACTCAGTGCAATGGGGACTTCATGGTTGACAATTTCTGGAGGGGAGCCCCTTCTTCGTGAAGATATTGAGTTAATTGTCGATGAAATTAAAAAACAAAAACTCATATGTTCTATTAACACCAATGCCTCACTAATAGAAAAGAAAATAGAGGTTGTAAAAAAAATCGACTATATTACTTTAAGTATTGATGGTGATGAAGCAGCAAACGATGCTAATCGTGGATCGGGAACCTATAAATCAATTATGAAGGGGATAGATTGCTTACAAAAGAATAATATTTCCTTTGATGCAGTAGCTGTAATTACAAAAAATAATGTTGGCTCCATTGAAACTTTATTGGAACTGGCAGAAGAAAAAGGTTTTTGCATCGAATTTAATTTCTTGCAGGATCAGGATGTCAAGGAGCAAGACCATAGCAATTTTGTTTTAAGCGATGAAGAAATTAAAGAAACTCTTAAGAAACTCATTCAGTACAAAAAGGAAGGACGTCCGATTTTTTATGCTCTTTCTTCCCGACAATATGCTCTTGACTGGCCAGTAAGCTATCAGGAAAAAATTCTTTTTCGGGATGTTGATGGCTTTAGTCCTATGGAATGTTCAATGGGAAAATTAATGTGTCACATTGATGTTGATGGAAAGGTATATCCCTGTATTCAACTTGCCGGGAAATTCCCTGCTCTCAGTTATGCTGAGCATGGGTTTAAAAAAGCGTGGGAAAATTTAGCAGAAAAAAGGAACTGTAGATCCTGTTATGCAGTTTGTTATGCAGAATTTAATCAAATCCTGTCTTTAACTCCTAAGGTGTGGATGAATACTGTTTCACAGATGATAAGAAATAACTTCTACTAGGAAACTTTTTATGCTTTCAAAAGCAAAAAATCATTTACTCTTTCTGGGAAACCTGATAAAGGGTCGATTCTTGTCAAAAAAAATCCCCCTTGTTGTCTTCTTAAATGTAACGAACCGTTGTAATATCAAATGTACTTATTGTTACGGTGATTACTACAACCGTAAGGAACGAGATTTTAGTGCGGAAGAACTCTTGGGGTTAATAGACGATTTCGCAGCAATGGGAACGAGAAGTATCTATTTAAGTGGCGGAGAACCACTTTTAAGAAAAGATATTGGTGCTGTCATTAATGCTGTAAAAAATAAAGGAATGCTTTGTTTTATTAATACGAACGGAATACTTTTACCAGAAAAAATTGAAGAGGTAAGAAATGTTGATGCATTAACTATTAGTCTTGATGGGGATCAGGAGGTAAATGATAAGAATCGAGGAGAAGGAAGTTTTGAAAAGACCATAAAAGGAATTGATGCTGCATATAAATCTGGAATAAAGTTCGCTTTAAATACTGTAGTGAGTAAGGACAGTCTAAATTCTATCGACTATATTCTTAAGCTCGCAGAAGAATATGGATGTACTGCTGAGTTTAACCTTCCCTATCAACAGTCAATGGGAAATATCGAAAATGATACTGTTTCATTGTCAGATGAGGAAATAAAAATTAACTTACAACGCTTAATCCAAAAGAAGAAAGAAGGTGCTCCTATTACATTTTCCCGGCAAACACGAGAGTATGCTCTTTCATGGCCTCTGTCATATTATGAAAAAGTACTTTATAAGGGGATTGAAGGGTTTAAAGAACTCTCTTGTTATGCTGGTCAATTTATGTGTATGATTGATTCAGATGGAAAAGTTTATCCTTGTGGACAACTTATTGGGGATTTTCCTGAACTTGATGTAAGGGAAAAAGGTTTTAGAAAGTGTTGGGAAGAACTCTCTGAACTTAAAACCTGTAAAAGTTGTTATAGCCTCTGCTTTAACGAGTTTAATTTTTTATTTGACCTAAACCCGAATGTAATTTTCGCAAGCCTTCTTCGGTTCATTAATAAAAGGTAGATTGCCGGAAAAATGAAGGAACTTACAAAACCCTTAAAGCATTATTTATCTTCTGAGCTTTTTCTCATTGGGGGGCTCAGCTTATTATTTCTCTTTAGTTTTTACAATGTAATTATTACCGGTGAAAAGGTTTTTGTTCACGATTCCTTTCAATGGTATGGGCTTTTTCAATTTTTTGCCGAATCAATCTATAACGGTTATTGGCCTTTTTGGAATCCGTACACCCATACTGGAGAGCCTTTCTATTTTAACTATATTCAAAAGCAATATCTTCACCCCATAAAGCTGGTGTCAGTATATATCGGAAAAATGATAAATGCAGATATTATGACTCTTTACTACTGGACGATTGTACTGCAACTTCTCTTTACGAATCTAGGAATATATCTGTTTTTAAGACGTTTTACCCGTTATTCCAATACTCGAATATTTATTTTTATTGTTATAAATTTTTCTGCTTTTTCCATTATTTCAATGCGACTTTTAGGATTGCTGGAAATAATGTTTTGGGCACCATGGATATTTTATGTACTCTTTAGGATTATTGACGAAAAGGAAAGCTATTTTAACTGGCTTATGCTTGCAACTCTGATTGGACTTTCGTTGACAGCATATGGAATTGTTTATTATGTTACGTTTCTCTTCTTTCTCTTTATTTCCTTTTTTTTCTTTAACCGTGAAGCACTTACTTCTATCCTCTTTCTTTTTAAGAGAGAGAACTATCGGTTGTTAATAATGGTTATTTTTGTTGTCTTTTCGTTGTCCTCTCCACTATGGGCTACGGTTCTCTTTGATATGGATAAAATCTATCCTGTTGCTAGAACATTGGATCATATCTCAAAAGGATTCATTATGAGTGTTGATGAGATGAAAAAAGCTGAAGAATATTGGCGCTCAGCAGTAGTACCCTACGACCTTCTTTCTCTTGCTAATCCTTTTCATCATTATGATTTTTTAATCAATGCAAAGAAAATGAAGTATGAGGGGGCACTGCTTACCGAGTCGTTGCTTTATATTGGGATACTTCCTTTCATGTTTGGCATCTATGGAATTTTTTGCTGTAGAGATAAATATAAACCCAATTTTATTGTTATGGCAGGCAGTTTATTTCTTATTATGATGGGAACCTCTTTCTTTTTTTATATCTTTGTTTGTTATGTTTTTCCTGTTATTCGTTTTCAAAGGCACCCCATGCAATTTATTCCTTTTTTTCTTATTACCATTTATTACTTTTCTGCAATTGGTTTTGATACGGTTCAGAAAAAATATCATGAGGTGAAAGAAAAAATATCGAAAGATGGAAAATCAGTTAATTCTTTTTATACCTTGTCTCTCATTGTTTTGATGTCTTTTGCTGGAATATGGTTGTTGTATGTGACATATGAAGGGAAACAGGTAGGTGCCTCCTTATCTTTATACTTTCTGCTCTTTCTTTTAACGTCTCTTCTTATGTTCAGTATTTGTTTTAAGAAGGGAAAATACTTGATGGTGTCAGTTTTTTTATTCCTTATTGTTGATTTGCTGGCTTTTAATCTTGCCTATCGTCCCTTAATGCTTCAGAATAGACCGGAAAACTTGATGACTCATGCAGTTAAACCAGATATTCAAAAGCAGGGAAAATCAACTTTAGGAGGTGATGTTCCTGTTGAACGCTATAAATCACTTGTTACCAGAACACGTTCTCTTGAAATTGATTCCAGTGTGGTCACGTCAACGTTTTTTCAACTTATAATGTTTCACAATGTTTCTGTTATGCCTCAGAAAAATATTGACACCATTTCTGGTATGATTAACCCTCCGCTTTTCTTTTATAATAACGTTGAACCTTTCAATGAACAGCGTTATATTGATACTTTTCTCAATGACTCAAAGACAGAACATTTCAAGAAAAAGGTGTACCTTTTTAACACTGAAGGAGTTCCTGAAGAGTTATTGGAGGGAAAAGAAAGAGACATTATAAAGGCGGTTATTGAACTGATTCATTACAATCCAAATCAGATGAAGTTTGTGACAAAAACGTCTGAAACTACGTTTCTTTATTTTAGTGATGGCTACGACAACTATTGGAATGCAAAAATTGATTCAAAACCTGTGAATGTATATCAAGCAAATATTAATTACAAAGGAGTTGTGTTGCCAAAAGGAATTCATACTGTTTCTTTTGAGTACTACCCTGTTTTCCATATAGTATCATTGTATATCTATTTCTTTATGCTATTCTTTATCAGTGTAATATTTTTCGGCTACCTTTATTGTTT
>JADGAW010000147.1 GCA_015231815.1 Nitrospinota bacterium | reverse complement strand
CTCCTTTTTATTTTCTTCATCATTGATAAACCTCGTACCATTTAATGCTGAGCGAACCATTAAATTTTGCAAATAATTCAGGTCAAAGGTTTTTCCCGTATCAACCTGATATTGAAATATTGACTGTAAAGCAAAACTACCCTGTGAAAAAAGGTTTTTATAGCGTTCTTTAATTGTTGATTTAAGGTTCGAGGGGATAGTTGATGTATCAATGAGCTTATCAATGAGCAAAATTTTCTTCTCTTCATTTTGGCAAATACTCCCAAGAATTTTCACATTGTTTTGAATCTTTTTGTTTTCTAAATAAAACGCTGCAAACTCGTTTAGTTGTTCAATAAGTTCATTGCAACTGGTTGTCTCTGCAAAGGGTTTGCTGGGGAAAATAAAAAGAATAGCAATGAAGAAGAGAGTTTTTATTAACATTGTTCTTTGATTCGTCATATTTCGTTGTTGCTGCATATCCCCCTTGTTGCACAAGAATGACTCCAAAACAATGATAAGAGGGTGGGGAATTGCGTAAAAAAAAGGACCCTTAGCGAATGAACAAAATTCGCTAAGGGTTAAGAAATTAAAGGACAATTACAACTTTTGCCTGCTGGAGAAAACCGGAATTTTTGTTTGCATTTCTAATTGTTTCAGCATCTTTGTTACTAATAACAAGTGTTGTGGATGACTTTCTTTGAATAGCCTTTACAACAAGTGGATTTCCTTTGATCGTAGAATAATTGTGTGCATTTTCAATGTCGTTAACATAACCGGCCATACCACGCTTGATGACAAATTCCCTACTAACAATTGAAGAGTCATAAACTACTTTTCCATCCATATCAACAACCTTGGGAGAGAGACAAGGTTGTGTCTTCTGGAGTTTTGAAGCATCGAAAATAATACCCGTGAATAGTGTTTTATCCGAGATAATGGCATCTTTTCTCTCTGCTTTGATAACACCTTGATCAATTTTATAGATTGTTTGAGTATCCTCTTCTATCACAACATTATCTTTTGAGACTCCAATTTTCTTCTCTTTTTCCTCTATCTGAACCTGTCTTTTCTCAATTGCGTTATAGTCTATGTTTAGACCTTCGTTAGGAGTTCCTACATAGGTTGTTTGAGATAACAGACGATCAGTAAATTCACCTCTCATGTTAAAGCCAACCGTTGCATTAACAGAACCGTCAGAATATTCCTGTATTTTAAGAATTTTTGTTCCTTGAATAAAACCGTTTACAAAACTGTTAATGGAATCATAGTGTACCATTCCGTTATTTATTAAGGTCTCCGATTGAATGGAAACACCCTTAACGATTTCCAACAGGTTTCTTCTTGCAACAACAACTGCAGCTCGTTCTGCCATGGCTCTCCCTTGAGCTAGACTTCTAGCATTTGCTGGAGGAACGCCAACACCAGAGGCAGTAATATCTCCATTTGTCCAGTTAACAGAGCCCCCACCTTTCTCGTACTTTTTACTGAGGATAAGATCACCTGCATAAACTGAAGTTGCTAAAAAAATAATAGTGACAGTGAGAGTTCCCAAAACGCTTACAATTTTATTGTGTTTCATAAATGTCTCCTGTTAATAGTTAATCAAAGTCTGGGTTTTGCCATTTATAGTTGAATAAACGACCATTAATTTTAAATTTGTATTTTAAGTTATTCTTTTTCATTACATTTTCAATTTGCTCACGTAAATCATCGGCATTTAAATTCGACCAATAAGCGAGTTCCGTCATTTCAGCACTTGCATTCTCCTGCTTGTGTCTAACATAGCCAGGGAGTATTAAAAAGTCACCAATTAAGTTCTTTAAGCTATCTTTTGGAAACTTAAGTAAGCTTATTGAATATCTAAAACCTTTGCCTCGTTCAACTTCTCCTTGAATATCTCTAACAATTTCTTTGGCAAGGGTTATAGAAGCACCAAAAATCTCTCCTTTTGCTGTATTTATAGCCGCATTAGCAATATCTGGAACACGTGATGATGAGGCAAAAATTGTTCTCGGGATTTTAACGACATTTTCTCCGAGCAAAATCGCATCGGATGCCCTGACAGCTTGCAAACTTATTTCTTCAGTAAACATTCTGCTTTCGTGTTTCCGGTTAATATTTACTTTAACCATAACGATAAAATCAGCTTTTACCTTTTGAGCAAACTTGAGCATTTCTTTGCGGCTGAATTTCCCTGATACATAGCCGTCTTGAGTTTTTAATGTGTTTAAATCTAAAACGTCAAACCGAAACCTTTCTTTAAAAACACGGACAACTTCCTTTGTTAAGGGTTGGAATTGGTCAATAATGCTTGAGATTGAATTCATGTCGTCATCAAGACCAAAAACTAATAGTTTAGGATGTCCTGACATTTTCATTAATATTTCCAAGGAATCATCCAGATGAATTTTCACTAAACCTTGATTAACCACTGCGTCTATTTTAATGAAGTAAGTCCCATCATTATGCTTCCCCTCTCTTAATACTTTATAGGAAGAGACGTAACCTTTGGAATGGGAAACAATCTCATCTTTAACAATCTCAAAGTTTTCTGTTATTGTCTGAGAATCCATATAAACTCCCAACTCGCTTTCCACTGCTTTCTGAAGGGCTGCATTCAGAGCACTGGAGGGTGACACTCCCAAACCTTTTGAAATAGTAGCGTTCCCCGTTGCTGGAGTTATGATTAACATTGACAGTAAAAGAAAGAAAAAAAAGCTGAAGGGCTTCATTCGCATTCTGTCCATAGTCTTCTCCTTACTCAATTAAATTTTTACCATTCAGAGTCACTTTTTTTCTTTCTTACCTTGCTTTTTGCAAGTTTTTCTACCTTATAGGTGACACCAGACATAGAAATATGCCCTTTCATGTTGAGTTTGTCCAGTGCTTTGAGGAGGTTTTTCTTTAATTTAGTACTGTCAATACTCGACTTGTACCAAAATTCATGATGTGTTGCTGTATTCAGCGTGTTAGTGGTTGGTCTATGGCTATCATAGCCGGAGAACATTTGAAGGTAGTCTTCCATTGCGACCATTTCATGTTGAGAAAATTTATTAAAAATCAATGTGTACTCAATAATTTTCCCGCCTTTTTGATCGACGGCGTCAGCAAGTTTTGTTTTTAATACCGCTCCTACATCTTGACCAATTACTCTAGAGAGTTTTCCCACTCCTTCAAGAAGGTCATTTCGCTTGTATGGTTTTGGAATTAATTGATACTGTTGGGGTTCTGCTTCAAAATTGCCCATTCTGGAGCCGGTGTTTACCTCAAGAAGCCGCCCCTCGATTCTGGCGGTTGCACGAACGCTGTTTGCGTTTGACTTTATGTTTGGATAAATGCTAAAGATAACCAGAATATCTATCCCAGCATCTTTGGCTACCTGAATGAGTTCAGCGTCATTTCTTCTGGTTCTTCCCTGAATATGCGTTTCATGGGTAAGAGCTGCCTCATCTTTAACATCAAAGCCCTCATCTACCAGAGAGTTGGAAATCGCTCCCAAAACCCTTTTAAAAACTCTGGAATCTCTTGGGATAGTATCTTCATCAATATCCTCTCCCGCAATCATAACCCTTACCAAATCAGTGGCATAGGATACTTGTGTGTAACTGAGCATAAATGCCAAACTCATAAGAAAAAATGAAATCTTTCTGAACATAATACCTCCTGAAAATAAATTAATAAAGAAAACTTGAGTATTCTACACCATATAGCATGTAATATGATGAAAATAGCTCAAGCAACAGCAAAAGATAGAATTAATAAAGAAGTGTTACCCCCAAATATCGAAGTCAAAATAAAATGAAATAAATAAAAAAGAAGATGTAATGATAAATGGTAAAAAAAGTAAAATTACTCACTCCACAAGATACAAAAGTGTTAAGCGCTTAAACAAGAAGAAAAAAAGCTAAACAGACCAAATTAATAAAACACACCCAATTTTATTTTAACGATTTTAGTAAATAATTAACTTTTTCGGCATTTTCCGGTTCCATTCTTTGATAATGTTTAAAGTCCTGTATAGCACTTTTTCTAAGAATGTTGAGTAACTCAATGTTTAACAGTCCTCTGCTGTAATAAAATCCTGAGTACTCAGGTTCTTGTCGGATTGCAATGTTTAGTTCACGAAGAGCCTCCAATGAGTTGCCTGTTTCAGCATGTAGCAGTGAAAGTTGAAAATGAATTTCTGTGTATTGTGGCTTTAACTCAACGGCCTCTTGATATACTTTAATTGCAAGACTTTTCTTTCCTTCCTTTGATAGCTTGTCGGCAGCCAAGACAAGCATATTAACCTCCGACTCTATTTCCAGTTTTGATTTTTTTAAAGTGTCTTTTTTAATTTCAATAAGTCCTGCTTTTGCCGTGATATGAGTGCTTTCATTATCTTTGTTTGTGTATTGAGTTTTGGTAAATGTCGAATAGTCGGGTATGGTTTCAACGACATTTTTAGAGAAGTCGTTAACAGTATGTATTAAATTTACTTCGCTTAAGGCCATGCCACACTTTATCATTGTGGCGATTGCCCCAATTGGATCCAGAGGTATCCCTCCTTCATGAAAACGTTCTGTGTAGTCAACTTTCCATAATATAGATCCATCGTTCGTTTTAACAAAATAGAGGCGGGCTCCAACAGCTATTTGAGCATAAATTCCGGCATAGTATCGGTCAAAATTACTAACACTTCCCAAAATAACCGCATCAACGTTGAGCAGTTTTCCAACTTTTTTTGCATAATCCGGTATGGAATTTTCATCATATAAAACCAGTTCTTTCCCAAGAATAGTGTCAATAATGCGGAACTCAATGTCGCTATATGCAAGCCAGCTAAAATGCCCATAAAGGCTTTTCCTGAGCATTTCTCCGGCTTTTTCCTGTTTTGTCTCATTCCTTATAGGGAGTATGGCAACATTGCGTATTAGAGGCTTTTCTTGAAGCTTGTATCCCTTTATAATAGGGTTGATACCTAAGTCGTGCTTTGTTGCATTCATTTTTTTTGTCCCTTTCTGACAGCCTAAAAAAAGAAGGGAAAAAAACATGATTGAACAAGTAAATATTATTGTTTTCATTCTTTTGGCACCTATAACCTTCATTTTATTAATGGTTTCTTCCTTTAATGTTTTTCTCTTGAACCTCACCCCAAAACTGTACCAGCGGCACTAACGAAATCCGGGCTTAAATTCTCCTCCTTTCTGTCCAGATTTTTCACAAATTGCACTGGTGTTAAATCGTCCAAAGAACTATGTGGACGAAATTCATTATAATATTTTCCCTCGCATCCTGAAGGGATAAAAACCAGTGGGTGTTCAGGCATTCATCTCGGAAGCTTCCATTAAAAGATTCTATAAAGGCATTGTCTGTGGGTTTTCCCGGACGAGAGAAGTCAAGGATGACCCCCTTTTCATAAGCCCATTTATCCAAGGCCTTTCCAATAAACTCAGGCCCATTGTTCACCTGTACTCTTTCAGGCGTCCCCCTTATACATTCGTTGTAATTTTTTCCTCAAAAGCTGTATTTTTTCCGGTTGAAGACTGTTTTCAGGCGCAATTCTCCCGTCAGTTTTTTTATCGTTTTTTAATCCTGGTAAATCGGGTCGAGAGGGAGGCTTCGGTAATGGAAATAGACTCTTCTCCGTATTCACAGATGACATCCTCAATCATGACCGGTTGAACATGCTTTAAAGGAGGAGGCCTGATTGTTTCCTCATCAATATTCCTGAGTATCTTTTTAACTTCTGACTCCGCACGAATAAAGGCAATAATCCGCA
>JADGAW010000146.1 GCA_015231815.1 Nitrospinota bacterium | reverse complement strand
TTCTTATTCCCATAAGTATAAAAGAACTGGTCAACGACCTTGAAAGCTCCTTTTCCTCCTACCTTTAAGCCTTCAAACCCAAATGTCTAAGACAGATTTTGAATGCTTCTCAAGAATAAAAAAAATAACCGTCAATGAAAAACAGTTTGCCTTTGAATTCCATCAATCAACAACCTCAACAAATGATTTGGCAAAAGCCTGTAAAACTGAAGAGATTAAAGTCTTTTTAGCAAGAAGTCAGACTGCTGGCAGGGGGAGATTTAACCGAGAATGGATTTCACCAAAGGACTCAGGTTTATTTTTTTCGGTTTACATTCCCTCCTCTGACAGCTCAATCCAAAAAGATATTATTCCCATCAGAGTGGCAACAGCTCTCCATAAAGTATTCAAAGAAAGCTATAACCTCAAAACCACGATAAAATGGCCAAATGACATCTACGTTGACAACAAAAAACTTGCTGGAATATTAGTTGAAAGCGTAGCCAAGGGAAATCATATAGAAAAAATTATTATTGGCGTAGGAATTAATCTTTTTAAACCAAACAAAGAAAGTATTTGTCATCAAATTCAGGAATTACCAATTCAGCCGCAATTTTTAAACGAACTCGTTGATTTTTCCAACACAAAAGAACTACTTGAGATAATGCTCACATATATTGATAAACAATTAAAAACCACGACAACACAGGAAACAGTAAATTACTGGAACCAGAATTCGAACATGTTAGGAAACGAATATACGATACATTATCTGGGTAATAGACTGTCAGGCACCATAAAAGGGATCAACAATCAGGGAAACCTCATTCTTTTTACCGGAGATGAGGTAATAGAGCTTTCCAGCAGCGATGCTACCTTCTCCCCCACCATGTAAAAAGAACAGCCAACCTCACTTCGCAGATTTATAGCATAATACAATTAGTTGTTGACTTTTATAGGAATTTACCTTATCGTATTACAAAAATTTATCGATGGAGATATCGTATGAGCAGCGTAACAATATCACCTAAATTCCAGATCGTTATACCAAGGAAGATAAGGGAATCCCTAAAGCTCGCCCCAGGTCAGAAGATACAAATGATTCCCTATGGCAACAGGATTGAGCTTGTTCCAGAAAGAAAGATGTCTGACATGAGGGGATTTCTCAAAGGAATTGACCCTACATTTGACAGGAATGGGGACAGGGTATGAATGTTGTCGATACATCGGGCTGGCTGGAATATTTCTGTGACGGAGCAAACGCTGAAAAATTCGTGGAACCACTTGAGGACACAAATAACCTTATTGTCCCAACGATTACGATATTCGAAGTATATAAGGTCGTCTACCGTGAGAGGGGTGAAAGTGCGGCTTTAGAGACGATATCAATGATGAGACAGGGAATTGTAATTGATTTGGATCAGGAGCTTGCTTTGCTCTCAGCGAAAACAAGTATCGATTACAGGATTCCCATGGCAGACAGCATTGTCCTGACCACTGCGCAAATGCATGAGGCAATTCTCTGGACCCAAGATAGTGATTTCAAAGATATTCAAGGCGTGCGTTTTTTTCCAAAACAATAAAAGCGTTGTATAATAGCCTTCTCCCAAATTATGGGGGCGATACGGTTTCGACGGGAATTCTGAGATCGAAGGTTGCATGTCGTGGACATCACTATCACGTTAAACAGTGGTAAAAAAATAAAAGCTAACGATTACGATTACGCTTTAGCGGCTTAAACCCCGCTCCGCTTAGACCGTGGATGCCTGTTAGACGGTCGGGCGTAAACAAACAGGCTGGTGAGGTGAGTTCTTTGGTTGGCTCTCTCATAAGACTTAAACCGATAGTCATGACTGAATTCGTCTTCTGATGCTTTCATGGTGAAATTAAAGAGAAGACTAAACATGTAGTAGCTTTCCTTTGACGGTTTTCGGACGCGGGTTCGACTCCCGCCGCCTCCACCAAGAGGAAAAGGTGATATAAAAGGTTTACCTTTTAGCTTTATGGTTTACCGTTTTATCTCCTGAGAATATTCTCACTTTGGCATTCTTTTAAAAAACCTTTTCATACTTTCCCTCACGTCTCTTTCCTCCCCGATTAATGCATGTAAAATTACTCCTGAAAAAACTTCATCTTCATAATCTAAAGGAATTTATTTAGCCTTCTGCATAATTTCCTCATTCTCCATCACCCAGCACTTCACAAAAAAACCTTTCCATTTTGACAAAAAAATACTTGACAATATTAAGAAATGATATTAAATATTTTTATTTTTAATACAGAATGTAACAGTATGAATTTAAAGGCGTTTAAAAATTTTAAAAAAAATACTTGACTTTTACTTTTTGTGCAATTATTTAATAAGATACTTCAGAGAATGAAGAATTAACGCGCGTAAAAAAATACTTTCGTCTCATGAGATAAACAATTAATTAAAGGAGGCAAAAATGTTGTACAGAGCAAGAAACACAAATGAAATGGACAAGTTAATGGAGTCCTTTTTCAATGGGTGGCCACTGGAAGAAACCACCAATGTTTATCCAGGACTTAACGCCTGGAAAAAAGATGACACAATTATCGTAAAGGCAGAACTTCCCGGTGTTAATTCTGAAGATGTGGATATTTCCGTATCGGGAAATAACCTTACCATCAGTGGAAATAAAAAACTGGAAGAATTAAAAGGTGCAGAGCCTCACAGGCGTGAAAGACACTACGGTAAATTCAGTAGAACCCTTTCATTGCCTTATAACGCTGATTCAGGAAAGGTAGTGGCTGAACTGAAAGACGGTATTCTTTCAGTGACGATTCCCCGAGCTGAAGAAGATAAACCAAGGAAAATTACGATTAAAACTAATTAAGAAGGAGGAAAAGATGGCTGAGAAAGTAAAAAAAGCTGAAAAACATGACCATAAAAACAACGACAACGTTGAAATGACAAGGTCTGGAAAAACATATCAACCGGATGTTGACATTTATGAGCAAGGAGAAGATATTTACATTCTTGCTGAAATGGCTGGGATTACCGAGAAATCCGTTGATATTAGTCTTGAAAGAAATGTGTTGACCATTAATGGAACGTTGAAGGACAAAGCTCCTGAAGGTTACGATCTGGTTTACTCAAACTACGAACCGGGCAACTATTACAGGACCTTTAGAATTCCTGATGAGATTAACCGTGACAAAATTGAGGCAACGGTGAATAACGGCGTATTAAAATTAAAGCTTCCCAAAGCAGAGCCTGATTTAAGAAAAATAACCGTAAAAGCTTCATAAACATTTACAAAAAGGAGGTGATCTGTATGTTTAACACAAGTTTACTTCCCTGGAGAAAAAAGGAGAGTTCTTTAGACCATGATAAAAAAGAGCAACACCCTTTTTTATCTCTACAGGATGATATGAACCGGGCTTTTGACAATTTCTTTAAAGAGTTCAAAACTCCCTCATTTGGCAGTTTTGACAATACATTTAAAGGAGTAGATTTAAAGGTAAATGTGAACGAAAATGATAAAGACATTGTGGTAACTGCTGAGCTACCAGGTGTTAATGACAAAGACATTGACATTGAAATTAAAGATAATTTCCTTGTCTTAAAAGGTGAGAAGAAGGAAGAAAAAGAAGAGGAAAAAGACAATAGTTACTACAAGGAATGCTCATACGGCTCATTTTACCGAACCATTCCTCTCTCTATGGAGGTTGACGAAGATAAGGTTGATGCTTCCTTCAAAAATGGTGTATTAACCGTTACACTGCCAAAAAGTGAAGAAGCAAAACAAAAAATTAAAAAAATAACGGTCAAATCTTCATAACCAATTGGGCGGGGCTTATGCTCAACGAAGCTCCCGCCCATTTTTTTTACATCATTGACTCTTCACCCCTCACTCTTCACTTTTTTCCCATAACTCTTCACATTTCACTATCCATTATTCTATAATGCTGACTTTCCATTAACCATAAAATCGGGAGGCGTTATGCTGAGATTAATTATATTCACCTTATCGTTCTTTATTTTTTCCTATAACGTTGAAGCAAAAGTCGTTGGTAAAGAAGTCAGCTATGAAGGGGACGGTATAACGATGAAGGGTTACCTTGCCTATGACGATGAATTTAAGGAAAAACGTCCGGGTATTTTAGTTGTCCATGAATGGTGGGGTCACAACAGTTATGCACGAAAACGGGCAGATATGCTTGCAAAGCTTGGATATCCTGCAATTGCCGTGGATATGTATGGTGACGGAAAACAAGCAAACCATCCTGATGAAGCTGGAAAGTTTTCCAGTGCCGTTCAGAATAACATCGAAGGAGCAACAAAACGTTTTGAAGCAGCAAAAAAAGTTCTTATCGATTCTGGTGTTGTTGACCCGGATAAAATAGCCGCTATTGGGTATTGTTTTGGGGGCGGAGTAGTTCTCCACATGGCACGTTTCGGGGAAGATTTAAAAGGTGTCGTGAGTTTCCATGGAAGTCTTGGAACAAAAACCCCGGCTCAACCAGGAAAAGTAAAGGCAAAAATACTTGTTTGTCATGGAGCAGACGACCCCTTTGTATCACCTGAAGCAGTAGAAGCTTTTAAGGAAGAGATGGAGAACGCAAAGGTAGATTATCAGTTTATATCCTACAAAGACACAATGCATAGTTTTACGAACCCCGATGCTGACAGCTTTGGCAAAAAGTTTAACCTGCCCTTGAAATACAACAAAGAATCTGATGAGAAATCATGGAAGGAAATGCAGAAATTTTTTAAAAAGATTTTTGAATAAATGCCTTCTCAAGTTCTTCTACAAAAACGGTTTTGTGTTCTGAAAAATATACGGGATTTTTTTTATTCCCGTAACTATCTGGAGGTCGATTCACCTTTAATGGTATCTTCTCCCGGTACAGAGCATCATATTGACGCTGTTAAAGCTTCAGGGAAGAATTTTAAGGAAAAACACCTTATTACCTCCCCGGAATTTTCCCTGAAGAAGTATATATCAAAGGGGTTTGAAAGAATTTTTCAACTATCCTCATGCTTTAGAGATGAACAAAAAACAGAGTACCATTCTCCGGAATTCACCATGCTGGAATGGTACTCTACAGGGGAAAGCCTTGATGATTTAATTGAATGTGTTAAGGCTTTCATTATTGAAGTAACGAAAAAAACCAATAAAACTTCAATTATTAATCACCAGGGTCGAACAGTTGATGTAGAAAATGACTGGCAGGTTCTTTCCATTCCACAGCTTTTTCAGGAGAACCTCAGCATTCCTCTTACTCCAAACTATCCTCTAAACAAGCTCCAAAAAGATGTTCTGCGATTGGGTCTGACAGTTTCAGATGACGATGACTGGGACGATTTATTTTTCAAAATATTTCTTTCTGA
Source organism: Nitrospinota bacterium (assembly GCA_015231815.1). GTDB lineage: Bacteria > Nitrospinota_A > JADGAW01 > JADGAW01 > JADGAW01 > JADGAW01. Next base: position 420 of record JADGAW010000146.1, on the reverse strand, counting down.
AATAGAGCCAAAAATAACCCCCAACAATATAACAATCTTCAAGGATTATCCCCCTTCTCAGGCAGCTTTGGCAAAAATTGGCAAAAACGGATGGGCAGAACGTTTTGAACTGTACATAGACACGGTGGAATTAGCCAATGCCTTCAATGAACTCACCGATTCTATTGAACAACGCAAACGTTTTGAGGAGGTCAATAGTTATCGTAAGAAAAGGGAAAAAGAAATTTATCCCATCGACGAGGAGTTGTTAGATGTTTTAGACCAAATGCCCCAGACATCAGGAATAGCTCTTGGGGTTGACCGATTTATAATGCTTCTTCTGGGAAAAAACTCCATTCAGGAGATTAGGATGGGTTGATGGGTAAATAGGTATAAGAGTAGATGGGTTAATAATCTTAGAACTTTTCACTCCTCACTCTT
>JADGAW010000145.1 GCA_015231815.1 Nitrospinota bacterium | reverse complement strand
CTATATGGGGAAAAAGGAAGAAGTATATAACGATAAAACTCCTCAGGAACAATTCGTATCAAAAGTCAAAACAAAGTACCAAATAAGCGGAGATTATTTTCTCTTTATTGGTCAATTAGAGCCTCGAAAAAACCTTGTAAGAGCCGTAGAAGCTTTTGCGAAGGTATCGCAAACAAATGATATCAGTTTTGTTATTGCCGGAAAAAAAGGTTGGGGCTATGATCCAATATTAAATAGCGTGAAACAATTAAACCTCGAAAAAAGGGTTTTGTTTCTTGGTTATATTAGCGAGGAAGAATCAGCCCTCCTCATGAAAGAGTGCACGGCTTTTATTTACCCCACCCTTTATGAAGGCTTTGGTATTCCTGTTCTTGAAGCGATGACATGTGGTTCTCCCGTAATTACCTCTAATATTTCTTCAATTCCTGAAGTTGGCGGAGATGCTGTTATATCAATCAACCCCGAAAAAACGGAGGAATTAACAAAAGCAATGCAAATGGTTCTGGAATGGGACAATGTGAAAAGAGAGGATTATAAAAAGAGAGCTACGCAACAGTCCGCAAAGTTTTCTTGGACAAATAGTGCCGAAGAGACACTTAAGACCTATCTTTCCTTTTTTCCCGACAAAAGTATTGTAAAATAACCCTCTTTTTTATATCTTTGTAGATTGCAAACTTCAAGACATAAGAACATACCTTGAGGATCACTTGTGACTTACAATTCTCTTACTTTCAGAAGAGTTCGCTTTTTTAACTTTAATATTTTTTTGTGCTCATAGATACTCTCTCAATTATTGTCCCTGCCTATAACGAAGCAGGAAATATTGAAAAAACCCTTGACGACCTTCTCCGCATCCTCAAAGATGACTTGGAAAAAATTGAAATCATTGTTATTAATGATGGGAGCAAAGACGATACCGGAAAAATCATAGATGACTACGGCTCACGTTACCCCAGCGTTAAACCCTATCACAACAACCCCAATAAAGGTCTTGGATACACCTACCGTAGGGGAGTTGAGTTGGCAACCATGAACTACATTACCCTTGTCCCTGGAGATAACGAGATTTGTATCGACTCCATTAGAAACTACCTGATGTTAACAGGCTGTACCGATATTGTAATTCCCTTTATTCAAAACTACGAAACCCGACCTTTGCTTAGGCAAGGGCTTTCAAAGATGTTTACGATGGTAATCAATGCAATTTCGGGTCTGAACATTACTTATTACAACGGCCCTGTAGTACATAGCGCAAAACTACTGAAAGCACGGGATATTAATACTGATGGATTTGCATATCAGGCAGACCTATTGGTTAGAATGATTAAGGAGGGAGCGACCTTTACTCAGGTAAGTATGCTAATTCAACCTCGAGAGCATGGTGCCGCAAATGCATTAAACATGAAAAACCTCATAGCGGTGACACGAACCATTATTGATTTATTCAAGTATTGTCGTTTCAATATGAAATAGTCCGTTACAAAAAGCCTCTTTATACGCTTTGCTGTCCACAAAGTGTCTGTGCATTAGGAGAATACCCTTCTTTTTACTCTTTAAAAGATGAGAATTCGGACAACGTTTTTTAGTTTTCTTCTTCACATAAACATAACGTGACTCTCTACTCATTCAATCATTGGGTCAGTTTGAGACCCTTTTATTTGAAGGCTCCCGATTTTGCAATTAGATTAAGAAATAATCTTGTGTAAAAAGAAAATTTGGTAAAGATATTGTTAAGCGAAGAAGGGTAAAGTTTAGTGATGAAGGTAATTCTTCAAATCTCGATAGAAGTTTTCATGAGAGCCAAAGGTATATAAAAAGAGAGAAGAACCCACAACTTCATACGCCAAGAGAAGGTGCTGGTTCTTCATCTTAAACTTATAGATGAGAATAGTCTGTAAATCTCCTCTCTTCAGCTCTCCAAGGGCTGGATTATGGAACAGGGCTTTTACCGCAATGTCCAAGTCATTAATTTGTTGCTTATGAAGCTTTTTCTTCTGCTTAGCAAATACTGGTGATTGAACTATGTTTTTGAGCTTGGTCACTCACCTTCTCCAAAAACATATGGTGTTCCCAAACCCGCATTTATTTGTTCTTTGCCAAGCAATATATTTTGTATCAACGGCAAGGGAACATCTGGATTATCTTCAACCATTTGTCCAATTTTTGCCCAGTATTCAATCTGACCAGCGATTGATCGTTTGAATACTTTTGATTGCGCTTTTGCTTTTTCAAACAAGTCATTTGAGACTTTAACTGCTGTTGCCATAGTTCCTCCTTAATTGAATTTGGTTACATTTTAATGCATTTGGTTGCCATTTACAACCCCAGGTTCTTTAAGGTGAGTGGTTTTCCCAAAAAATGAAGCAAAAATAAGATAAATTCGGAATCAAGGAGTGGAGTTTCTTTGCAAGTTACATCATTGCTTATAGTTCTTGAAGTCTTTTGAGAACCATTTCTTTTGCGGTGCTTCCATAAGAAGCTTTTGAGTTGATTGAACCTTCCACCGTAAGAAAGGGGTAAATATCTTCTTCAATTAAATCTGAGTAGCTTTTTAAAATATTCAGGGGAAGATCTTTTAAGTAACATTTTTGTTTTTCTGCCTCAGCAACAATTTTTCCTACAATATGGTGAGCATCACGAAAAGGGAGGTTTTTCTTAACCAGATAATCGGCAATATCGGTTGCCGTTGGAAAGCCTTCCTCAGAAATTCCCTTTAGTTTTTCCCGATTTACCTTCATTCCTTCCAGAATATCGGGAAGAATATCCAACACCCCCAGAAGGGTCTTTGCTGTATCAAAAAGAGGTTCCTTATCTTCCTGCATATCCCTGTTGTAAGCCATAGGCATAGATTTCATCATGGTCAAAAGGTTTATGAGATTGCCGTACACCCTGCCTGTTTTTCCTCTGATTATTTCCGGAACATCGGGGTTTTTCTTTTGCGGCATTATGCTTGAACCTGTACAATGGGCATCTGAAAGAGAAATATAATTATATTCAGAGGTTACCCATAAAATAAGCTCTTCTGATAAGCGACTACAATGCATCATAAAAATTGCTGAAGCTGAACAAAATTCGATTAAATAGTCACGGTCACTCACCGAATCCATGCTATTTTCTGAAACTTTGGAAAAACCCAGCAGTTTAGCGGTAATAAACCGGTCAATGGGATGAGGCGTTCCCGCTAAGGCAGCAGATCCAAGAGGCATAACGTCCACCCGTTTCATTAGATCGGAAAACCGTTCCCTGTCTCTCCTGAACATTTCATAATATGCAAGCATATGATGAGAAAATAAAACTGGTTGCGCCGCCTGTAAATGAGTCTTTCCGGGAAAAATAACATCAATGTTTTCCCGGGCAACCTTTACCAGTGTTGCGAGGAGTTTTTCAAGAAGCTTGTCTGTTTCGTTGAGAATATCTTTTACATAAAGGCGGGTATCAACTGCTACCTGATCATTTCGGCTTCTTCCGGTATGCAATTTCCCTCCAACGTCCCCAACAATTTGGGTCAGCCGACCTTCAATTGCCATATGGATATCTTCATCGGAGGAGTTAAAGGTGAAGTTCCCCTCTTCCAGTTCATTTTTTACCTCGTTTAAGCCAGAAATGATTTTTTGGGCATCGTCATCTGACAAGATTTTGCATTGAGCCAACATCGTAACATGGGCTATGCTCCCTTGAATATCGTATGGATATAATGCTTTATCAAATGAGATGGATTCTGTAAAGAACTCTGTCTTTGATGAGGTTTGTTCTTTAAAACGTCCTTCCCAAGGTTTTTTTACCGTCATATTTATTATCTTGCAGCTTGTTGGAATTTAGCCAGCTGGGTTTGGTAATAGGAGTTTTCGCTATCCAATGCGATTGCCTTATTAATGTTCTCAATGGCTTTATCATATTCACCCATGCGGTAATATATTTCCGACAGAGTATCAATGTTCTGAGGAATATCAGGGTTAATACTTAATGCCTTCTGAGAAAATTTAAGAGCTAACTTAATATCCCTGTTTGCCACGATAAGACACCAGGCAAGTCTATTTAAAGCTTCAGAATTATCAGGTTCAAGTTCAAGTGCTTTCTCACTCTCCGTTACAGCTGAATTTGGGGAGCCCGTTTTTACATATACTGTTGCCAGCCCAAGGTGTCCACGGAAATTATCTGGTTGAATTTCCGTCACATATTTAAAAATATTTTTTGAGCGACCATAATTGCCCGCATCATACAGTTTAAAACCTTCATTATTTTTTGCTTCGATACTATCAGGGTCAAGTACTTCTACATTATAGTAAGCTTCTTTTGATTCTTTTTCCATACCGAGAATACTGTAATATCTTCCAAGGGTAAGAAAGATATCTCTTTGATTGGGTTCAAGCTGGCTAATTTTCTCGTAGGTTTTTACAATATTTTTATACTTCTTTGCTTCAATATAATAATCAGCTAACTTTTTCAAAACCTCCAGATCTGTTGGTGAGAGCTTAACAATTTCCTCATATTGTGCAATTGCTTCCGGTATTTTTCCAGCCTCTTCTACCATGCGGGCATATTTCATACGGGTTTCAATGTCACGTTCATCTTTATCAAGTTTAATTTTGTAAAATTTCAAAAGCCCTTTTTTATCTGATATTTCGTCCTTAAAAGCAATAATTTTGTTTATGACTTCAAGATTATTTTCATCTACTTCAAATGCTTTCATGAGATATTTTTCTTCCTCATCCTTATTGTTTTCCTTTTGTTCCAAATCTGCCAACAAAAGTAATAGGGTAGAAGAATTGGGGTTTTCCTTTAAGGCTTTCAAGAATGTTGATCTTGCTTCGGCTATATTCCCATCCATATATAACTTTTCCCCTTCAGTTATAAAAGCTGCAAGGTCTTTTTCTGTTTCAACAAACAACTCGTCGGTTTTAATAAATTGTCCGACAATAATCACGGCAACAACAATGAGTGCAGCAATGACAGCAATTTTCTTTGAACTTTTACCGGTTGATTCTTCTTTATAAACTTTTTTAAGTGACGTTGTTGCTTCACTTTTATAGGGTAAATCTTTTGTGGCTTTATCGGAAAATTCCATCTTACAATTACCGCTTAACTCAGCTCCGTCATCTACCACAAGTCTATGGGAGGTAATATCTCCCGAAACCTGACTTGTATTTTTTAAATGAACTTTATTTAAAACCTTGATATTTCCCTTTACAACACCAAAGTTATCCAAGTTTCCTGTTTCGATATCAGCGTCCAACTTTCCGTTTTCTCCGACAATTAAAACGCCATCTGCTTTTATTGTTCCTTTATAGGTTCCATCAAAATGCAGAGTTCCATCGAAGCTTAAAACACCGTCCATTTCAACCGTATTTCCAATATAAGAATGAACTCCTTTTTTTTGTTCTGATTCTTTACTCATCATATTTTTCCATTAAAAAAGTGTCTAATATAATACTTCAACCCTGTTTCTTCCATTTTCCTTCGCTTTATAGAGTGCTTTATCACCACGTTCTATTAAGGATGCCACCGTATCTCCTGCTTTAAGAGGAGTTACTCCAAGACTGATATTAACAGACACCCGTTCTCCCTTGAATTTAAAAACATGATTTGCCAGTGCAGCTCTCATTATTTCGGCAAGTTTTGTTCCGTCCTTGATATTGGTTTTTGTCAGAATAACTGAAAACTCTTCACCACCGTACCGAAAAAGGTAGTCGGTTTTTCTGATATTATTTTGCACAAGTCTGGCAACGGTTTGCAATACTTTATCCCCAACCTGATGACCATAATTATCGTTAAACTTTTTAAAATGATCTATATCAAACATAATAAATGTTGTTTTTTCCTGAAAACGTTGGAATTCAA
>JADGAW010000144.1 GCA_015231815.1 Nitrospinota bacterium | reverse complement strand
AGTGGTGCTAAAGTTGTGTGCTTTACCCCAACGGTAGGTCTTGGAAAAAAAATGCTTAAATCAGGAGTTGATGCATTGGTTCTCGAAGGAAACGAGGCAGGAGGGCATATTGGTCCAGTCTCAACCTCAATTCTGGTACAGGAAATTCTTCCTTTTTTCCCTGACATCCCTGTTTTTATTGCCGGGGGAATTGGAACAGGTTCCATGATTGCTTCTTATTTACAGTTAGGTGCTTCTGGTGCACAACTTGGAACTCGTTTTGTCGCAACTGAAGAATGCTCTGCACATGAAAACTTTAAGAAAGTTTTTCTCAGAGCAAAATCAAAAGATGCTGTTGCTACTGCCCAGTTTGATCCGGCACTTCCCGTTATACCAGTGCGAGCTCTTGTCAACGAGGGAACAAAAGATTTCAACGCCCTTCAACTTGAAATGTTGACAAAAGTAAAGGCTGGTGAGGTAGAGGTCAAGGATGCTCAGTTAAAGCTGGAGGAATATTGGCTTGGAGCTCTCAGAAAAGCTGTTGTTGACGGAGACATAGCTCATGGTTCTTTAATGGCAGGCCAATCGGTTGGACTGGTAAAGGAAATCATGCCTGTCAAAGATATCATCAACGAGTTAGTGGAAGATGCCGAAAAGGCACTTGCTGCGGGTAAATAAAACCCAGCGCCTCTCAAAACTCTTTTCAGAACTTTTTCTCAACACCTCCTGTTCCATTTGTGATCTGGAACATTTCATCTCGCATGATATTCCCCTATGCCAAAGCTGTTTTCAAAAACTTACCTGGATTACCGGAAACTTTTGCCTCAGATGCGGAGTTCCTTTCCATGAGGAAAATAAAAAGCAAACCTTTTGCCCTCATTGTTCAGATGAACTACCCCCCTTTGACCTTTGTCGTTCAATTTTGTATTACCACGATACAACTGACTCATTAATTAAAGCCTTTAAGTACGGGAAAAATTGGCGATTATCCAAATATTTCTCCAGGCTTCTGTTTGATTACTACCAAAACCACCTGATAAAGTTTGGTCATGATGTAATTATCTATATTCCCTCTCACTACATAAAAAACTTTAAAAGAGGGTTTAACCAATCATATTTACTGGCTAAAGGCTTAAGTAATAAAACAGGTATTCCCTGCTCTATTGAACTGATAAAAAAAATAAAGGAATCAAAAAGCCAAACAACCCTTCATAAAGAAGAACGAAAGCTTAATATTGCCGGAGTATTTTGTATTGACAGGAACAGAGAAACAATTAAGGGAAAAAAACTTTTGATAATTGATGATATTGTAACAACCGGGGCAACTGTTGAGGAAGTGAGTTCACTTCTCAGAGAATTCTCGCCTGCTTTAATTCATGTTCTCTCCCTTGCTCGAACTCCCCTCGGACGAAAATAACGATAAGGAATGCACATTGGCTAAAGATTATTTATACGGTGAGCCTTACATGGTCATTTATAGCAGCAACAAGCCTGAATTCGTTTATGGGAATTACAACATTGGAGTTTTCTGCCAAAACTTCAGGAACAGCCACATTTTTTTCATGAGATTCCAAAGTGATTATTGGTTTTCCCTGCCTAACTGCCTCTCGAATCTCAAAGCTCCCCCAATCAGGTTTTTCATTGTAAACATCAGTTGACATAATTACGATGTTAGCCGGAGCGATTTGGTCAACAATTTTTTTCTTTAAAATTCCACTAATAAATAACCCATAAACACCTTTATGAGGATTGCTGCAATTCTTCCAGTAAAAGTAAGGTGCATCATAAAGCATCTGTAAAACCCGACCATAAACACCTCGATGATGCCATGCATGACCAATGAAAATATTGTAAGGATGTTGTTTATCCATCTTTATAAAAGGTTTAAATTATTGGGAGAACCCCTTTATCAAAGCTTCACTCCAAATTAATATCTTTGCTAAAATGTGTCAATTATTTGTATCAATGCGTTAACAGCATGAAACATACCATCTTCAAAGTGGACACGCTTCTTATGATAAAAAACCACAACCCCTTTTATACTTCACCTCTGCTTATCACTGCAGCAATGGAAAAGGAAATTGCTCCTTTGATGCGAAAATTCAAGGGAAAGATACATAAACCCCAGAAAAACAACAACCTGTTTATTGCTGAAAACAACGGAGAAAAACTTTATTTCCTGATAACCGGTGTGGGGAAAAGAGCGGTTAAATTCAAGCTTAAAAAAACGCTGGAGCTGATTAAGATAAACTCAATCATTTCCATAGGAATGGCTGGGGCTGTATCAGAAGAGCTGTTTATTGGGGATAATGTTATGTCAATGAACGTTTTATGGGAAAACCATAAAGGAAAGAGAACAATCAACTGTAAAGGAGTGGAAAGAAAATTCGAGTCAATAGAACTCGATATATTTGAATGTCCGGGAGCTAAAAAAGTTAACGACAACCTTACTGTTCCCACTGTTTTTTATTCAGAAGATAAATGCTCACTCAGTAATGACGTTGGTATCGTTGATATGGAAACCTACTTTATTGCTAAAATTGCAAAAAAAATGTACCCGGAATGCAAAGTATTTTCTATTCGCTCAGTATCTGACGAACGAAACAGTAAACTCCCAACCCTCGGTAACTTCACGAACAATCTGTTTCTCAACCTCCTTATTGCAATGGGTACATTCCATAAAAAAACCTGAAAATTTCATTCTTTATCCAAAATTTATATCTGGATGCAAAAAAAGTATTAAAAGCAACACGCAACTTATACACCAGCTTATTTCCCGTCATGTCTGAAAAAGAAAAACATGCTTTTATTGGTCATCCAGACTGTCTTCTTCATAACATGGGATCAAGTCATCCCGAGTCGCCAAAAAGACTTGAAGAAATAGAAATGGTTTTGAAAAAAAGTGCATTGTGGAACCAATTTGATTACTTCGAAGCTCCTTTTGTTGATAAATCAGACCTGATAAGAGCTCACAACCCTCAATATATAAAAAATGTTTTTCGCATTTCCCCTTCAGAAGGAACAGTTGACCTCGATCCTGACACAATAATGAACCCTCACACATTAGATGCTGCAAGAAGAGCTGCAGGTGCGATTGTTCATGCAAACAATTTAGTCTTCAACAAAGGGTATACAACGGTTTTCTGTAATGTCAGACCTCCTGGACATCATGCTGAATCAGACAGGGCAATGGGTTTTTGCCTTTTTAATAATGTGGTTGTTGGTGCTTTGAACGCTTTGAAGAAACACAATGTGAATAAAGTGGCAATTCTTGACTTCGATGTTCACCACGGAAACGGAACAGAAGAGATGGTTGATGGGAAAGATGGAATCTTGTTTTGCTCCAGTTTTCAGCATCCCTTCTACCCCTACTCCTCTCCCGTCAGCAATAACAATCAGATAATAAAGTCCCCCTTACCTTCAGGAGCCAACGGAAATGATTTTAGAAAGGTTGTAACAGAAATCTGGCTTCCTGCCCTTAATGAATTTAAGCCTGAAATCATCTATGTTTCTGCTGGTTTTGATGCTCATAAAGAAGATTACCTCGCATCACTTAACTTTCTTGAAGAAGATTACCACTGGTTTGCCAAAGAAGTTAAAGAGGTAGCAAAAAAGTATTGCCAAGGAAGAATTATTTCAACACTGGAGGGTGGCTACAACCTCTCCTCACTTTCCCAAAGTGTTGCGGCATACTTAGAAGCTATAACCACAAAAACTTAAAAGTTCAGAAGAATAAAAAACCACCTTCTGAGGAGGTGGTTTTTTATTCCCATCTTGACGGCATAAACAAATTTTTTCTTTACTTTCTTGAGGAAAGTCTTCTGGGCTATTTCTTGCTATCTGCAAGTTAAACTTGCAAATAGCAAGAAATAGATTACAACCTAAATTCTGTAACCCGATTTAGATGTAACAGTAAATCCGGTAAACTGGTAACAGGTAATCCCGTAAAACTGCCCCAATCCGAAACTTGTACTATAATTCATAGAAAAGTATAAATTAAAAAACGTAATGGAAATGTTTGAGAAAAACATAAAGGTTCTTGAGGCAACAGATAAGGAACTTGCAAAAAGAATCAGAGAGCATAAGCCAAAAGAAGACTTTACCATTGAGGCAAGTAAGGAAGGAGAGAATACTCTCATCTATCAGGGAAACTATTTCCACTCAAAATATAATCCGGTTCGAGAGGGAGAGCAGCTTTTTCAAAAAGCAACGGAAAAAATTGCCACCATTACTCCGAACTCTCATAAGCCCTTCACAATAAGCGGGGAAAATGTTGGAACAAATGAGCTTGCCTCGGTAATTATAAATTTAAACCTTAACGCTGAAAACTCAACCCAGAAAAAGGTGATTTTTATGGGATGCGGACTTGGCTATAAACTTCTTGCCGCAGTAAATTCTGGATTTTCTGGTTACTGGATTGAAACAGAACCTGACATTCTTTATTTTGCTTTTCAGTCGATTGACCTCGAAAAGGTTTTGCAAAATTTCACTATTATTACCAAGCTTCATCCCTACGAAGCATTTCAACAGATTCATGAAAAAGATGCAAAAACCACCTTTCTTCACCATCTCGTTCCCTTTAATAATCAAACAAAGGAGCAAGAGGAGTTTTGCTCAAAGTTTAAAATTAAATTTAATTATGAAGCAATTAACGCAAAGCATAAACTAAAAGTTCTTACCGTTGCCCCAATATACGGGGGGTCCCTAACAACCTACAACTATATGGTTACTGCTCTTAAAAACATAGGGCATAACGTTGTTGAAATGGACTGCTCCCAATTTCAGGATTCTTATTTTAAGTTCCAAAAAATAACTTCCAAGGAAAATGCAACAAACGTCCTGAGAGAACGCTTTGTTGATACTATTTCTGAAGCAATAGTCGCAAAAACAGATGATGAACGACCAAACCTTATCATTGCCATGGCTCAAGCTCCCATTTGCACCACAGCTTTTGAGCGCATAAAGAAGTTAAACATTCCGGTTGCTTTCTGGTTTGTGGAGGACTTTAACACGCTTCCCTACTGGAAAACCTTCGCCCCATATTATGATTATTTCTTTACAATCCAGCGGGGGGAATTTTTTGCCTGCCTCGATATGATGAAGGCAAACTACTACTATCTGCCTCAGGCATGCCTGCCATCATTTCATAGAGAAATTACGGTATCAAACAAGGAAAAAAAGGAGCTTGGTTCCAATCTTTCCTTTGTTGGAGCTGGTTACTTTAACCGTAGAGCATTTTTCAGAAAACTACTTGACTACGATTTTAAGATCTGGGGTACTGAATGGGATACAGCCTCACCAGTCTGGAAAAAGGTGCAAAGACAAGGAGAGAGAATTGACAGCGCAACTACTCTGAAAATATTTAATGCAACAAAAATCAATATAAATCTTCATTCCTCAACGTATCATAAAGGAGTGAATGAACATGGTGACTTTGTAAACCCCAGGACATTTGAAATAGCAGCCTCCAACAACTTTCAACTTGTGGACTACCGGAAGTATTTACCGGAACTGTTTACCCTTGGAGAAGAAATAGAAACCTTCTCAAGTAGTGATGAGTTAAAAGAAAAAATTAATTATTTTCTTGCAAATGACGATAAGGCAGAGAAAATTGCTCTTGCCTCTGGTAAAAGGGCAAGACTTGAACATAGCTTTGAAGAGCGTCTCAAGGAAATGATTGCCGTCATTGTTGCTTCACGACCAGAAACAGTAATAGATGAAAATGATGCAATTAAAGAGAGGTTAATCAAAGAAGCTGGTCCAGACACCGAGCTCGGAAAATATTTACAGTCGGTGGATTTTCAAGGAGGCAATTTTTTCGACTCCATTAAGGAAAAAATTTCTCATGGAGAGGGAAAACTTTCCTCTTTAGAGAAAATTATGCTCATGGTTCATGAGAACATAAAGTAGCTACAACTTTACACATCACCCATCAATTCTACTACCT
>JADGAW010000143.1 GCA_015231815.1 Nitrospinota bacterium | reverse complement strand
AAAACGAATATTCTGACTTCGAATCATTTAAAGAGCATTTTCTTTTCTTTCTTGAAACATTGAACTCTGCAATAGAAAAAATAAAGGAAGGTGAAAGGGTAAATGTTAAAGGAAACCTCTCTAAATTAAAACTTTTTCTTGGGCTTTTTGACTATATTCAACAGGAAGAAGAAACTACGGAAGATTTTGATCTGGAGGATCAGGAGTTTATAGATGAAGTCTTAAAAAGAGTAGCTAATATCGAACAGATTGTATTGGCTATGGAAGAAGGTCCTTCTGTTGCAGAGGATGTGAATACCATCTTTCGTGAATTCCATACCATGAAGAGTGAGTCAGCTTTATTAGGACTCATGGAAGTATCTGACATAAGCCATAAGGTAGAATCAGCTCTCATCCCTATGAGGGAAGAAGGCATACATATTACTCAGGATATAACGGGAGTGTTGCTTGAAATCAGTGATCAATGTAAGTTTCTGCTTTCGACCAAAAGCCCAATTGATCCAGGAAGGATGGAACAAATCAACCAATTGGTTGAGAAGCTAAAAGGTCTTATTACACAAGGATTAAGTGGAGAACAACCTCCTCCGTCAGAAGCTAAAGAGGTTAAGGAAGATAAACCCTCAGTAGAAAGTACACATGAGGAAAAGACGGATATTCCAGCAGAAGCAACTGTCAATAAAGAGCTCAAGGAGGTTACCGAGGTTAAAAGGGAATCAACATCCCTTGAAGTAAAAATTGAAAAACTCGACAATTTAATTAATCTTTCCGGTGAAATCAGTACGATTTTCAATCTGATAAACCAAAATGAGGCAATAAAAAACCTCAACAATACATCTTTAATGAATGACTTGAGCCTGCTCGGAAGAATGTGCAAAGATCTTCAGGGCACATCTACCGCAATGAGAATGGTATCTGTCATGCCTCTTTATCACAAATTAAATAGAATCGTTAGAAGTGTTGCGCAGGAATCCAAGAAAAAAGTTTCCTTTGAAATTAAAGGAAGAGATATGGAGGTTGATAAAAATATTGTTGATGCTGTTTCTGAAGCACTGATTCATATTATAAGAAATTCAGTTGACCACGGGGTTGAGACACCTCGTGAAAGAATTAATAACGATAAAAAAGAGACGGCAACAGTAGTCCTCAATATTACCAAACGTGAAGACCAGATAGTTTTTGAGGTTATTGATGACGGAAAAGGAATAGATAAGGAATCAATTAAGGAAAAAGTTATCGAAAAAGGACTTTCAACACAAGAAGCCTTGGATAAAATGAGCGATAAGGATATATTTGCCTTTATTTTTATGCCCGGTTTTTCGACAGCAAAAAAGGTTACCTCTGTTTCAGGAAGAGGCGTTGGAATGGACGTTGTTTTCAAGAAAGTTGAAGCTCTTGAGGGCACAATTGAAATAAGTTCAACCTATGGTGAGGGAACACAGTTGGCTCTCTCCATACCTTCATCATTTACTCAAATTGAAGCACTGGTGGTTAGAGCCGGAGAAAGTTTCTTTATCATTCCCATTACGATGGTAAGAGAAATGTTGGACAATAATATCGTTGAACGAAATACCATTAATGAAGGCAACGAAATTATAAAAGTCCGGGGTGAAGTACTTCCTTTAATCAGCCTGAATATTCTTATGGATTGTCCATATGACAAAGAATCGACAAAAACGATTGTTGTTATTGAGCACCGTGGTAAGCAATGTGCCGTTCTTTTTGATGAGGTTTATACCACTCAGGAAGTGGTTCTGAAAAAGCTTGAAGGACAGGTTGCCAACCTTGAATATACTTCAGGATCCGGAATATTAGGTAACAGAAGAATAGGATTACTCCTGAATGTTCAGAAAGTTTTAAGTAAAGTTTCTAAAGAATTTAAGGATATTGCCAATGTTTCTCAGGAAAAATCAATAAAACGTGATCAGGACCAAATTGAGGTTGTGAACATAGGAACCAACAAGGTTGCAATGATAGACTTTTTTATTGAATGGGAAGAGGATAGTGGAAAAATGCACAAAGAACTTTTTGCAATTAACGCTTTTAAAACTCTTGAATTTGTTACCAAAAGAAAGCTAACAGTCATACCAAACACTCCTGATGCCTTTGAAGGAATGATGGAATTAAGAGATGCAACCCTTCCTGTTTTGAACCTTGGGAAAATGATTGGTCTTGGTCAATATAAAGTAAGAAATGAGTTGGTGATTGTTTGCGAATTTAATAAACAAAAAGTAGGAATTATTATTTCCGGTGTTAATAAAGTTAATTATGTTTCCTGGGATCATATACTCCCTCCCCCTAAAAGTACAAGCCTTATTCAGGCACAATATGTTGTGGGAACTGTTTTAAATAATGATAAGGTTACCTTTGTTCTGGATTTTGAGCGACTTCTGGCTGAAGTCCTTCATTTCTATGAGGATCTTTCATTTAGTGGCGAAATAGATAAAAGTGACCATAAATTAAAAATTCTTGTTGTTGAGGATTCACTTTTAGTAAGAAAACGTTTTTGCGAATCTCTCAGAAAAGCAAATTATGAGGTTTTTGAAGCAGAAAATGGAAAGGAAGCTCTTGATATGATTAATCATTCTTATGAGGAAGCTCGACTTTCAAACCATACAATTCTTGACTATTATGATTTGATAATTACTGATATTGAAATGCCACTTATGGATGGATACTCCTTAACCAAAAGCATTAAGGAACACCCTGAAATCCGGATATTACCGGTAATACTTCATAGTTCAATTACCAATAAAACAATGATTCGGCGTTCAAAAGAAGTACATGCCGATGGTTTCATTAGCAAAGGTGATACTGAAGGACTTAAAAAGTTTCTTAAAGAAAACCTGTAGGCTTTCTGCCTGCTTAAATTAATCCAAATAAAATGAATGATGAGATCGTTGTTGTGACCGTTCTTATTATGGTTCTCATCCCCATTATTGTTCTTTTTTTCATCTATGATAAAGAAGAAGATCCCAATAAAGAAAAAGAAGAAGCAGTTATTGCACAAAAAAATAAGTTTGATCAATTCATTGATGCAGTGAAAAGCAATGACCTCAATAAACTCAATGAGCTCATTTCAGACATTAATGTTAATCTGCATGATTCTAAAGGAATGACTGCTCTACTATATGCCTGTTCTTCTGGTTCACTTGAGTTGGTTCAGTTTTTACATGGACATGGTGCCCTTCTGGACAATCTCAGTAGGGATGGTTTGAAATCTCCCCTTCATTTTGCAACTGAAAACAATCACAGTGAAGTAATTCAGGCTTTATTTACTTATGATGCTGATCCAAACCTTCAGGATGAAGAAGGTATTACTCCTGTGATGAATATCATTAAAAACAGCAACATTGAAATGCTTAATCTTGCTCTGGAATATGGGGGAGACCTTCATGTACAAAGTCGAAATGGCATGAACTGTCTTATGTATGCCGCAGCCTATGGGTCTGTTGACATGTTTAACCTGATACTTGATCTCGTAGGAGAAAAAAGCATTGATGAAGTTTCCTCAAGTGGCTGGACTCCTCTTATGTTTGCGATAGACAAAGGAAATTACGATGCCTTCAAGCTTCTCCTTGAAAGAGGAGCGGATATTGACATCAAAAGTAAAATTAAAATTACCCCGCTTATGCTTGCCTGTGAAACACAAGAGCTTGATATGGTTGAAGCACTATTGGAGGAAGGAGCGAGTATTAATGCCCAGTCAGCTGAACAATGGACAGCTCTTCATTTTGCTGTAAACTCTGATAATCCGAGAATTGTAAAAGCTCTTCTTGATCGAAGACCTGATACAACAATTGAGAATTCTTTAGGTGATACCGCTTCAAAACTTGCTATGAGACGACGTCATGGTCCGGTTGTATCAATTTTTGATAAACATGTCTCCGACTAGTAACCTTCTTCAGTGCATTAATTTCTTTGAAACCAAACTTCTGGATTTATAGCATTTCCTCTTTTTCTAATTTCAAAATAGAGTGTTGGACTTGATGCTATTGAGTTGTCTCCAATTAGCGCAATCTTTTCCCCTTCATCCACCACATCCCCAACATCCACAAGAACCTTTTTTAAATATGCGTACAGCGAGTAATAACCATCTCCGTGATCAAGAACAATCATATTTCCAAAGTTCTCAAAAGGAGTATTAAAGAGCACCTTTCCCTTAAAAACAGATTTAACATTAATTTCCCCATGGGAAACAATCTCAATCCCGTCATGGTAAATATAGGTTCCAAAAACTTCGCTCTTTTCTTTACCAAAATGGGTAATAACCTTACCTTCAATCGGCCACATTAATTTGCCTTTGGTTTTATAGAAATCTTTGATAATGATATGCTTCTTTACGACGGAGGTGGGCTTTTTTACTCTTGAAAGAGTTGAAATTAACCTTTTAACCTGCTTACTCGCTTCTTCAAGTTTTTTCTTCTTGGAGAAATAATAGTTCTTTTGTTTTTTTATTTCATTAATTGCCTTTTTTTTATTTGTTTTTTCTTCGTAAATATCATTTCTTTTTTGAAGGGCTAGTTTTTGAAATTTAATAATATTTTTTTCTTCCTTTTCCAGTTTGCTTCTCAAGACTGTTTGATTCTTTATTAACGTGTCAATTTCCTCAATTTTTTCAAAATCCTTTCTGCTTAAATGCTGAAGATATTTTTTGTTTTTCAGGTAGTTTTTTATGCCGCTCGAGTTAAAAAGAAGCTCCATTTCGGATAATGTCCCTGTTTTATAAAGCTGTATAAGTCTTTTTTGCAATGCCTTCCTTTTCTCTTTTATTCTCTTATTTAATGTTAAGGTTTCTTCTTTGGTTTTTTCTTTTCTTTTTTTCGTCTCATGTAAATTCTTTTTATATCGGCGAAGTTCTGTATTATGCTTTTCAATTTTTTTATTTATGAAATCGAGCTTTAAAAACTGACTTTCTTCCTGCTGTTTTAACAAACTTATTTTTGAGGTTAATTCATTTAACTCAGAATTAATTTTATTTAGTTTTTTTTCTTCATGAGAAATCTCTTTAGCTGTCTTACCCTGAGCTTCCATAATCTCATAACAAAAGGAGAAAAAACATAGAGACAAAAAAAGAAGGGTGGTCGGAGCAGTGAGTTTGACCTTAAACATATCGATTTACACACATAAGTTGGTAACCAGACAGAGCAACAGGAATAATAATGCAGGGAGTAATATGAAAAGGCAGAGAAGTAACTGCTGTTATCAGAAAAGCTATTAATGAACAGGCAATTCCGAGATTAATAAGAAAAAGGGTCTTTCTTTTCTTTCTCCCTGACAAGGCTTTTATCAATAAAACTACCCGGTAAAAGTAATAGAACAAAAGTGAGATAAAAAGGAGAAAGCCTATTAATCCAATCTCTGCAAGCAGTTGTAAATATTCATTATGTGCATGTTTTGCGACATAAAAAGAAAGTCCATAAAAGGGTGACCCGGGTTTTTCCTTTATTTTTATTTCATAATCTTTATATTTGTATTGGTATCCGCCCGGACCAACTCCTAACAAAGGGTTTTCTTTAAACATTTCAATTGCTACCAGCCACTGTATTAGTCGTTCGTTTTTAGCTGAGAGTGCTGTATCTCCTTGAAAGGTAATTCTTTTATAGAGAGCAGTTTGTGGGGATGCCAAAAGAGCTAAAATCATGGCAAAAATAGTTAGAGCTGAAATTAACAGAAGCTTAATCTGCTTCGTAAACAGGCAATAGACAGTCAGGAAAATCGATATTGAAACAAGAGTCGCTGCAATCGCACCTCTGGTTTGCGAATAAAATAACACCAAAGCAAAGATAAGAATTGAAACCCCAAAGAATATTCTAAGAACAATGTTTCTATTAATAAAAAAAAGTGAAAGTGCTAGAGGAAAAATGATACTGATATAAGTGGCAAAGGTGTTTGCGTTATCAATAAAACCACCAATATTTCTTCCTAACGACTTATAACCGGTTGGTTCAAATAAAAAATCCATATCATTGATCTGAATTAACCCGTAAAGTGCATTTACT
>JADGAW010000142.1 GCA_015231815.1 Nitrospinota bacterium | reverse complement strand
AATGTTTGACAAACATGGCAACAGAAGAAAAAAATATGCTTCTCGTCTAAGATTTCTCTGGCAAAAACTTGGTCGGGAAGAGTTTGTAAGACTTTTTGAAGAAGAATTAAAGGAATTAGAAAAGAACCCAAACCTTTCTTTGAGTATTAAACCCTCAATCCACGGTATAGAGAAGACGATTAATATTGCAGTAAAAACAAATGAATCGGAAGAGTTCAATCTTTGTAAGAATCGATTTGTAACACAACAAAAACAGGAGGGACTTGTTTCGGTACAAATACCTCTCAAGCACGGAAACATAAAGGAATCATCTGTTAAAGCCATCGTAAATCTCGTAAAAAACTTCGGTGAAGATACCGTTCGTTTTTCCTCAAAACAAAATATTCATCTACGAAATATCCCGGAAAGTCATCTAGGAAATGTTTTTGAAGTAGCTATGGAAGCATCACCGCTTTCGAGCAAACCAGCATTATCGGGAAACATTATTTCCTGCACAGGAGCAGCAACCTGCAAATTAGGTATTTGCCTTTCACGAGGACTTGGCGACGCAATAACCGAAAAGCTGGGAAAAAGCACCATAAACCTTGACAACGCAAACGAACTCAGACTTTTTATGTCTGGTTGTTCAAACTGTTGCGGACAACACGCAATTGCCGACCTTGGTTTTTATGGAAAAGCAACCCGTAGAGAAGGCAGTCTTTATCCTTCCTATAAGATTGTTGCCGGAGCAATTATTGGCGATGGTATTTCAAAAATTGGTGAGGAAATTACCGAAGTAAATGCAAAGGATCTTCCGAGCTTTGTTCATAACCTGCTGGAACATTATTTGGCGGGCAACCATAAGTCCTTTTCTGACTTTTTAAATCAAGGTGGAAAAGAGGAAATGATAAAACTTGCTGAAAAATATAGTAATGTTCCTACTTTTTCTGAAGACAAGAATTATTACATCGACTGGGGGGCAGAAACTCCTCTTTCTCTTGAAGATATTGGAACTGACCAATGTTCCGCAGGGCTTTTCGATATGATTGATGTTGATGTTAAGTCAATGAAAAAAGCAATTGAGGTTATTAAAAGTTCTCCTTCTGAAGAGGAAAAACTAACGGCAATATTCGATATTACTCTCTTTGCTTCACGTATGCTTCTTATTACAAGGGGACTTGACACCAATAAAAACGAGGAGGTTTTTGCTTATTTTACGGAGAATTTCATTGACGAGGGAGTAGTACCTGAGGAGTTCAAGGAAGTCATCAGGCAAGCACAGGAAAATAATACCCAAGGACTTCTTCAAAACAAGGAAAAGGTTTTTGCTCTGGCAGATACCATGATAAACCTGTACGAAGACATGGATGATTCCCTTCGTTTTAGTTTCAAGCAGGCAAAAAAAACTGAGACAAAGCAAGAGGAAGCAGAAGAAAAAGCTCATGCATTTAAGGACTTCCGTAACGTGAAATGTCCCATGAACTTCATCAAAACAAAGCTCGTTCTGGAGCAGATGGAGGGAGGTCAAACCCTTGAAATTCTTCTTGACGACGGCGAGCCAATTCAAAATGTCCCCAACTCTCTGGAAAATGAAAGCCATAAAATTCTTGCCAAGAAAAAAGTAGAGAGTTATTGGTCTGTCCTTATCGAAAAAGCTTCTTGAACAGTTGAGTTAGGAGATTATTCTTCTTGGCATAGGAAGTCATGACGAAGTATATCGTTGAATCAATGCCTATCTGGAAAGAATTCCAAGAAACGTTGAGTGGTGAAACAATACAACAGAAAAAGAAATATGGAGGCGGCATCCAGGTTCGAACTGGAGTACGAGGTTTTGCAGACCTCTGCCTAACCACTCGGCCATGCCGCCTAAAGGAATGTAAAAAGGGCAATAATTATATCATTAAACTAAATGAGTCAAAAAGAATAATAAAGTCCTGAAAAACAGAGATAGAATCTAATAATTGATAGGATAAACTTTGAACTCATTCTCATAAACGGCCTTGAAGCAGCCGTTTCTTCCGAGGTCAACTGAACAGCACCTTCACCTCTTGTTGAAGTCGCTGTTCAGTTGAAAATCTGTCCAAAGCATGTACCATCAATGGTCTCAAGAGTTAATTGGTTTTTATCTCTATTTCTCAGAAGTTCATAAAGTGAGCTAAAATTTATGAAACTGACGAACTGCTTAGTTTTGAAAGTACAAAAGAAACACCAAAAATAAGCATACTGACCTTTTACCCTATGAAAAATAAAAAAATTAAGGAACTGATTCAACACCATCAACTGGCAATGGAAAAGGAATCTACAGCGTGTTACCCCTCCGAGGCATGTGGATTTATTATTGCCTCTGAAACGGAAAGCGAGTTCATCCCTTGTGAAAACCTTCAGGACAAAATGCACGCATACGATCCTGAAACCTTTCCACGGGATAGCAAAACTGCCTATTACATCTCTCCCAAAAAGTTCATGGACAGTATGAAACAGGGAGAAAAAACAGGAAAAAAAATCAGCGTTATTTTTCATTCCCACCCGGATCACGAGGCATATTTTAGCGAAGAAGACCAAAAGGCAGCACAACTTGATGGTGAACCTGTTTACCCCGACATTGTTCACCACGTAATTTCTATCAAGCAAGGAGTTCCAGACACTTCAAAAACTTTTTGTTGGAACAATTCGTTAAAGGAATTTAATGAGATGAGTTAAACCCTTTTGGAGAGAGAATTCTTTGTCTTTTATTTACTCTTGGAAAGAGCATCAAATCTTTCTTCAAGATAATCCAGATGTTCCTTTTTGGAAAAAATAAGCTCACAAATTTCGCAAATAACAGAAAACTTATTTGGCAGTTCGAATTTCTTGCTTAATTCCTCATAAACTTTGTTCATTGGAAAAGCAGTGAGATATTTGTTTGCGATATTGTTCTGGGCATTGGTAATTATTTCAGCTATTGAACTGTTGAGAACATTTCCCAATATTATTCCGGGGTTAAAACGGTTAAACCCACAGCAGGGGACGACATCACCGCTTGGTTGAATGGAAAATCGGTTAATTGCATTACATTTACCATAAACTTCCATTGGTTTTTCCCTGATAATGCCTTCATCAAGATCTTTCCACCTTCCGAGGTTAGCAACCAGAGTTCTTTCCCTAAACTTGTACATTGTTTCGGCTATACCTTTTTGGTCGAGGTAAGCTTTAAACTCATCAATTAACCCTTCATTTCCCGGCGTTGTTTCAAAATCAATGCTCATGGGGGCATTATAGGTGTCGTAAAAAGCTTGAATACAATTTTTTGCGTGTTTCCAATCCAGCCATTCGTGATGAAACTCTCCGGCACTCATACTTAACATATCATTAGGTGGTGCAAATCCGGCATCATGCAAGGCGGTGATTATTTTTTTTGCTGAAGTTGGAGATTTTCCCCAAAATCCGTTGGTTACGATGCTTATTCCTGTGTATCCTAATTCTCTGGCACGTCGTATTCCGCTTATGACAATATCCTTGAACATCATCGCTTCACCTCCACTGATTCCCAACGTTTGGAACCCCTCTGAGCGGGCTTCTTCAATAATTGCGATAACCTGCTCCTCCTTAAGTTGGGTTTTACTGTCAGCAGTGGAATTGTTGTAACAGAACTTGCAACTGATATTGCAAATATAACTAATCCTAAGAGCAAGGGAAGTTGGATTGTAGATTGCGTCTTCAGGTATGTAGTTTCTTACGAATTTCGTTGGTTGTTCCATATTTAAATAAATTTATAGACGAATATAAAGGGTGAAGATAAAGAATTAAACCGTTAAAACCAGCCAGAGATTTATATTTTATTCTGCAACAAATCGACCTATAAGAAAATGTGCGACACTCAAAGCTCTTTTTCGTCTGTGGTTACTTGGTTTCTTATCTCCCTTAATCATTCTGGTTTCCTTCGTAAACTTAATGATACCGAGAATTTTTGTTACATCATCAAGGCATTTCTTCTCAACATCCTTCAGAGCAGTTCTAATTCTATAGTTTTCCAGAAAGACATCAAAACGGGAAAAATCATCCTTCCCGGGATGCTTTCCTCCAAAGGAAAACTCATATGCTCCATCAATAACATCTATGAGCCGGGGGCCATAAAAGGCATTCTGGAAATCTATTAAGGATGCTTTTCCATCTTTAATAACAAAGTTTCTTGGAGTTACATCACCGTGGGTATGAATCCAGGGAATTCCTTTGAGGGTTTTAAGTCTTTTATAAGCACTTTTCAACCCTTTATGCATTGGTCTTAACCGATTAAAAACGTCGGTTAATTCTTCATCATAAGCCAGTTCTTTCGCAAAACGCTCATATTCCTTGAACCAAATATCCATAACCTCATCAAAGGAGAAGTTCTTAGCCAGAGTAAGTTCCTGCTTTAATTGCCACCGATGAAGATTGGACAAAACCTCAACTGCTTCCAATATAGGAAATTGAGGGTCGGGATATTTATAAATTCTTCCCTCAACGTAACTATAGAGAATTGCAGCAAAGCCATTGATTTCAACGACTGCATTCCCTGATTTTGTTTTTAATAATTCAGCAGTTAAGATATTTGTTTTATTAATGGCACTAATAAAATCAGTCTCATAGTGTGCGTGCTCAATAAGTCTTGAGGAACTATAGTTTCCTGAAACCTTGTAACATTTGAGAATATACCTTTTATCTTTAAGAGAAAAACGGTAAATATCATTTTCCGTTGCTTCTGTTAACTTTTCCAAGCCTACAGGGTTAATATCATATTCCTTTCTTAACACGTCTTCTATCGTTGACAGTGTCGCATCCCCTTCCTGTACAGGCGTTGACACTGAACCGTCTGATGAATAAATAACCTCCGCCTTAAATTTTTTGATAAAAGCATCTTTTTCCGCCTCATCACTTTTACCGGGAATATAGACATAAGCATCAAGGAGATGATGAAAGAATTTAATATTGGGAAACATTTTTTGATAGCCAAACTGGTCGTTAAGAGGAACTTCTCCAAGATGGTAGATATCACACTTATTTCCCTGAGAGACATTGATATATTCCCAGTTTTTAGCGGGAGGATATTTTTGTCCTTCCTTCATTTCAATTAATAAGTCAACATCAGAGCCAAGCTTTGCCCATTCGGAATGAATAAAGGGTGATTTATAAAGCCCCATATCTTTTCTTAACACTGAGCCCATTAAGTATATTTTTGAAACCCCTTCACATGGTGCAATCTCACGAGAAATTTTATCGAGAATTGCTTTGCTGGTTGCTTCCTGTATTTCTTGAGGAAGAACAACCTTTGTTGGTTTAATAAAAAACAATCCATGCTGTTTTAAAAATGCGTTCCACTCTCGATATTTTTGTTTAATTTCCGGGACAGAGAGTTGTTCTCCTGCAATTTTGTAAGGAAAAACAACTTTTTCTTCAAAGCTGTTATAAATCCATTTCGTGTAATCGAGGTCAACATCCGGGGTTTTAGAGGATTTTTGGGCATAACAAAACATGTCCAAAACCTGACAGGCTATTTTATTCAACCAATCCGGATCAATAGGCTTGTTCTTAATTAAATAGGCAGTAAGGGGAGTAGATGTTTGATCATTTTGCATCATTCTTTGTCGAAAAACATCCTCCTGAGGAGCCATGGTCACGACAAAGGAAACACCGTTCGTTCCTTCATAGAGCCTTGATTCACCTACATTCGTTCTTTTAAGACCAATTTTTTCGAGAACAGTTCTAATTTTTACCTCATGATAGTTGGCAACAATAATCTTACAGTTTTTCTTTCCATCATTTTCCGTAATTGCACAGTCAATATGGTTGTAGTCCAGCAACTGCAGAATGCCCTTGATGGTTGTTTCATAAGGCTGATTAATATCAACCGCCTTTATAGCAGTGAGAAATGCTGAGAAATCTTCCCTATCGAGAAGAAATTTATGGTTTCTTAAATGAATATGAAAGCCATCAGTACATTCCTCAATCGAAACACGACAGGGGTGATACTTTACCTTATGGTTTAACCTGCTTTCTGTCCATATT
>JADGAW010000141.1 GCA_015231815.1 Nitrospinota bacterium | reverse complement strand
GGCATAACTTTCCACTCGCTTAATGGTCATGCCCCTCATAAAACCAGCTGGAACCCTTTCAACTCTTTTTTTCCCTTTCATACCGGGACATATCAAGATTGAGTTGTTCCAGCTCTGCCTTAAGTTGGGAGATTTTATCAATTGCATTTTTTTCCAGCTTCCAACGTGTTTTAAGTTCCTGAGACTCTTTTTTTAAGGTTTCCAACTGTTGTCCTATTTCATCCCTTCGCTTTTTGGATGCTTCTCCTTTTTCCTTTTTTAATGCTTCATCCTCAATTTGAAGCTGAACAATTTTCCTTTCTAAAGTATCGATATCTTCCGGCATTGAGTCGATTGTAATTCTCAAACGGGAACATGCTTCATCAATTAAATCAATTGCTTTATCGGGGAGAAATCTGTCAGCAATATATCGATCGGACAAGGTTGCTGCGGCAATAATTGCAGAATCCTGAATACGAACTGAATGGTGGATTTCATATTTTTCTTTAAGTCCCCTGAGAATGGAAATTGTTTCCTCAACGTTTGGCTGATCAATAAGAATAGGTTGAAACCTTCTTTCGAAAGCAGCATCCTTTTCAATATGTTTTCGATATTCGTTAAGGGTTGTTGCACCAATACAATGAAGTTCTCCACGTGCAAGAGCTGGTTTTAACATGTTAGAAGCATCAAGAGAACCCTCGGCTGCACCAGCGCCCATAAGAGTATGCATCTCATCAATGAAAAGAATAATTTCCCCATTTGAACCGGTAACTTCCTTTAAAACTGCCTTAAGTCTGTCTTCAAATTCACCCCGATATTTTGCTCCGGCTATTAAAGATCCCATATCCAGAGAAACAATTTTTTTATCCTTGAGACTTTCCGGCACGTCATTATTCATAATTCTTAAGGCAAGCCCTTCGATAATTGCCGTTTTTCCAACTCCTGGCTCTCCAATTAATACCGGATTGTTTTTTGTCCTGCGAGATAATACCTGAATGGAACGCCTTATTTCTTCATCCCTTCCGATAACAGGGTCAAGTTTTCCCTGACGAGCCTGTTCGGTTAAGTCAATACCAAATTTTTTCAGTGACTGATATTTTTCTTCCGGATTTTGGTCTGTGATACGCTCATTACCACGAATAGTTTGTAATACTTTTAAAATTGAATCCTTGCTTATTCCTTCAGCTTTAAGAAGCTGAC
The DNA here is from genome assembly GCA_015231815.1 of Nitrospinota bacterium. GTDB lineage: Bacteria > Nitrospinota_A > JADGAW01 > JADGAW01 > JADGAW01 > JADGAW01. The sequence continues at coordinate 4,821 of JADGAW010000141.1, read as the reverse complement.
TAATTCCTGATTTTTGTTCTTCTGCAAAGGCAATCAGGATATGTTCTGCTGAAACATAATCATCGTTCAACTCTTTTGCTTCCTTAAAGGCTCTTTGAAGGCTATTGTTGAGTTCTTGGGAAAGGTATGCTTCATTAAGTCCACCCCCGGAAACCTGAGAATATTTCGCAATTTCCTTTTCCAGATGACCAATAAGGGTGTTTTTATTTACCCCTATTTTGCTAATAATATCCTGAATAACGGATTCATCTGATTGCAGGAATGCCAGTAACAAATGCGAAGGCATGATTGCCTGATGGTTTTTTTCACTAACAATTGCCTGAGCATTGTTAATTGCTTCCTGAACTTTTAACGTTAATTTATCTGCTCTCATAATTTACCTCGACAGTTTATGTTTTCATCAATAGGCAAAAACTTTATCCAAAAGATAATATTAAGAATAGAGAAATCAAGTTAATTGATTCATGGCAGAAATGGGGGCATAAGATAGTTCTCAGGGGAATCAGAAAAACTGAAATTATGGAAAAAGACCATTTCCCTTCATGGTTTTCGTTTTATCGTCTCCCGTTACGTGACTCTGCCTCATTTTAAAAAGATTTCGTAATGTTAAGACAGAGCTTTTATAAAGCAACACTTGACTGAGCCGATTACTCTTCACTCTTTATGCTTCAAGGTTACTGTGGAAATCATCGCCCATTTCCCACTTTTTACGTACTTCAGCAAGGATGTCTGCTGTAACAATGTTTATATTATGAGCTTTAGCGTGACGTTCCACTTCTTTTTGTACCATCCCTTTGACAAATCCTGGGATTCGGTTAATTCTTTCAGTTGCCTCTTCATCCCACGTAAGCTCAACCTCTACCTTTTCAGAGCCTTCTTTCCAGTAATCATATTTGTCTTCAACTACCTTCAAGGTTATGGTGAGAATGTTTGCCTTACGAGCTACCTGCTCAATTCTCCATTTGGTCATATCCCTCATAAAACCTTCTGGTATTTTTTCCAGACGTTCTAGTGCCTCTTTTTCCCACCTCATAACCTTACCGCTTGTATCCGTTAAGAATTCCTTTCTCATTTCATCGGTAATTTTTTTGAATTTTTCCTTTGCTGCAAGACATATTGGGCATTCATCCGGAGCAAAACCTTTTATAGTGTAACCACACATACCGCAAACATAATAGTCCGGAGCTGCAACTGGAGCGAATTCATCGTCCTCATCCAAGTCAACAGCATTGGGGTCTGTAGGAGTTTCGTCACTTACCCCCATAAAAGATGACATCATTGACTTAGAGTTTTCGAGCCCTTTTTCCGCCACTTCTAATGTAATGGTTTCATAACCATTTTCCTTGGCATAACTTTCCACTCGCTTAATGGTCATGCCCCTCATAAAACCAGCTGGAACCCTTTCAACTCTTTTTTTCCCTTCATCTGTCCATTGGAAGTTTTCTTCATCAAAGCTTTGCCCACCGGTTCCGCCCGACATCATTTGCATCATTTTTGAGAAATCTGGTTTCATTTATATCTCCTGAAATAAGTTAATCGTAATAGTAATTAGAAATAATCTGTTCTGAGTTTTTTGTGAATAGTTTGGGGTGTTTAATCCTTTCTGTAGTGACAGCCAATGCTTTGTTTATTTCTGAGTGCTGATTGAATTATGATTAGGGAGGTTTGTATCATGTTTCTTAAACCAATAAGCTCATCACTCAGAGTTGCCCTTTTATAAAACTGTTCCATCCGACCTTTAAGGTACGACAAATCTTTCTCTGCCCGTTCAAGTCTTTTGGTACTTTTAACAATTCCTCCATAATTCCACATGGTAGTTTTAATAGTAATTTTGTCCTGAACAATTAACGCAGGATCAATATCCTCATCATCTGCTGTTACCCAATCGGGTATTTCCTTGTGATTTTTATAGATTTCCACCTCACCCGTTTCCGTAATATCTTTAGCTGAAGACCAAGCCCATAACATTGATTCCAGAAGGGAGGTACTTGCAAGACGGTTTGCTCCATGGACTCCGGTACAGGAAGATTCTCCAATAACATACAGATTTTTTATACTGCTTCTTCCATAAAGGTCAACTTTAACCCCTCCGCAGAAATAGTGTGCCGCTGGAACCACAGGAACCAGTTCTTTTGAGACATCAATTCCATAACTTTTGCAGGTTTTATAAATTGATGGAAACCGAGACTCTATCTGAATACCTTTTTTTCTTATTTCTGACAAATCAAGTAAAACGTTGGTATCTCCTGTCTTTAACATTTCTGTGTGAATTGCCCGGCTGGCAACATCCCTTGGAGCTAAGTCTCCAAGTTCTGAGTAATCCTTCATAAAATATTTTTTACGAAGGTTCATTAATCGTGCTCCTTCTCCTCTCACCGACTCAGAAATAAGAAATCGTTCAGCATCTCTTTGATAGAAAGCTGTCGGATGAAATTGAACAAACTCACAATTTATTAAATCAGCTTTTGCCCTAAACGCCATGGCTAGACCATCTCCCCTTGAGCATGCAGGATTTGTTGTGTGAAGATAAACCTGCCCGACACCTCCGGTTGCAAGGATGGTTTTTCCACTCAAGATGGTCAAGACCTCCCCCTTTGACTGTTCATAAACATAGCTACCAATTACGGCATTCATTTCGTAACGGGCATTAATTCCCACTGAATGGTGCCCCGGAGTTATGAGGTCAATTGCTGTAGCACCATTTATACATTTAACATTTTTATAATCTCTTAACTTTTCCAGAAGCTTTTCTATGATTTTATTTCCTGTTTTATCAAGAGCGTGAATAATTCTGTTTTCTGAATGAGCTGCCTCAAGAGTTAAATCAAGTTCTCCTTTTGCATTGCGGGTAAACTCAATTCCCAGTGTATCTATAAGAAAGTCCTTTACCAAGGATGGACCATTTTCGCAAAGGAAGGTCAAGGCATCTTGATAGTTAATACCACAACCAGCCGCAAGAATATCGTTATAGAGTTTTTTTGGGGAATCCTTTGGGCTGGTATAAACAATCCCCCCCTGTGCATAGTTTGAAGCTGATTCAAAGGGGTCATTATCTGTTGAAAGAAGAATGACGTCGTAACCCTTTTCTGCAAGAAAGTATGCTGCCGTTGCTCCGGCAAGACCAGAGCCAACAATTAAAACATCGGTAAAAATACGTTTTTGACTTTTCATTGTTTTCAATAATCGGTAAAGCTATTTATTTTAACGAGATTATTCCTAAAAGTCCCTCATTAATTAAAGAGATGTTTCAAAAACTTCGTTTTATTAGCTTTATTATTTAGGTAAAGTCATCAAAGAATCAATAAAATGGAAGAGGAAAAGAAAAAAGTGGTTAAAATTATAGGCTCTAGGGAAATACTCATAAAAACAAATTCCTTATGGTGTATTCGGTCATTCATTTAGTTTTCAAGCCAAAAGGAGATTAAGAATATAAATAGAATATGCATTTACTAAAATTTCAGACAACGTCCTTAACAGCAAGAAATGTCTTTTTTATTTTATTTTCTTTAGGAATTTTCCTTTATTTTCAGGGACTTTTTTCCCCTCTTTATTTAGATGACAAAGAAATTTTTGGAGTTATAGCACCAACATTTTTTATGTCAACAATTGACCCTTCAAAGGTTTTTCATTATTGGCCAACCCGTTTTATTCCCTGTTACAGCTTTAGTCTTAATTATTATCTGTTTGCCAATAACATTTTTTATTTCCACCTTTTTAACCTACTCTTACATATTGCATCTTCATTTCTTGTCTTTTTGATTTCAAGAGAGTTAATTAAAAAAACTGATACAACAATTGACATAAACCTCTTTTCTTTTTGCGTTTCATTCCTATTTCTGTGTCACCCTTTACAGTCACAAGCAACAGTTTATATTTGGCAGAGAATAGAACTTTTTGCCGGTTTTTTTGAACTCCTGACTATTTTTTTATTTATTCTCACTTTAATTAAAAGCAGTCGAACAACATATTTTTTTGCTATTTTATCGATGATTTTTGGTGTTTTATCCAAGGAGACAGTTGCAGTTGTTCCCTTTATTCTTACTTACATCATGCTGGTATTTTTTCCAGAAAAAAATAAAAAAATTAACTATTTAGCACCCTTTTTCGGCATTCTTGCCTATTACCCCATTCTTTTACTTTTTAAAGGTAGAGAAGCTTTAGTTCATTCATCTGAAGTTTGGGGAGATCATCGGCTTAACGTTATTGAATATTTTCTTACTCAGGCAAATGTAATTTTCACCTACCTTCGACTTTACCTGTTCCCCCTCAATCAAGTCTTTGAATATGATTACCCCCTTACCATGGAGCTAACGCTAACAACATTTTTTAAAGCAATTATTCTTATCTTGTTGTTTATTCTGTCATTTACTTTAAGAAAAAAGTTAAAAATAGTTGCATTTGGTCTTTTTATATTTTTTATTAATCTCTCAATAACATCAACATTTATTCCCATCATTGATGTTATCTGGGAGCATAGAATGTACAGTAGTTTGTTTGGATTAAATCTCGTCTTTATTTTTATTCTCTTTAAGTTTTGTCCCAATAAAATGAATGTTTTTTTACCGTTACTTATTTTTATTTTCCTTGTACTTACCTATCAACGAGTTTCACTTTGGGCAAACGAAGAATTATTCATGAAAGATAATTTGGCTAAAGCTCCTCATAAACAACGACTCGCAACTTCATTGGCTTATTATTATTTTGACAACAATAAGATAAAAGAGTCAGAGGAGATATTGCAACATTTAGCAAAGCACTATAACAAAACAAAATATTTCTTTCAGGCAAACATTAAATTAGGTGAAATTTATTTTAATATCT
>JADGAW010000140.1 GCA_015231815.1 Nitrospinota bacterium | reverse complement strand
GGTTTTTTTGACGCACTGGTTGTAGCTCCTTTTATCAGGAACCTTGGTGAAAATTTTGGTCTATCCATCTCTTCGGAAAGTGCTCTTGCAGCAGGACTTGTTATGGGTATTATGATAATTCCCTTTGTTTCATCCCTTTCCGATGATGTTATGACTGCTGTTCCACAATCCATGAGGGACGGTTCTTTAGGACTTGGCGCAACGAAATCAGAAACAATTATTAACGTCGTTTTTATGGCTGCTTTACCGGGAATTGTTGGTGGACTGTTACTCGCTTTCTCAAGGGCAATTGGAGAGACAATGATTGTTGTTATGGCTGCTGGTTTAACGGCAAATCTAACCCTAAATCCATTGGAGTCAGTAACAACTGTGACGGTACAAATTGTAACCTTATTAATTGGTGATCAGGAGTTTGATAGTCCAAAAACTCTGGCTGCCTTTGCCTTGGGGCTCATTCTGTTTATTATTACCCTTTGCCTCAATGTGGTGGCTCTTTATGTTGTGAGAAAATATCGTGAACAATATGAATAAGACTAAAAATGACCATTGACACAAAAATCAAAGACCGCCTCCTAAGAGAAGGGCTACCAAAAAGGTATGCTAAAGAAAAACGATTTAAGTTGATGGGTAAGTTGTCTGTTTATTCAGCAATCGGAATGCTTCTTGTTCTTTTTTGTACAATTGTTGGCAACGGTTACAGTGCTTTTCAACAAACTCATTTAAAACTAAAGATTGTGTTAAGTGCTGATGTCATTGATCCAACCAATACCCATAAAAAGGAGGATATACTTCGTGCAAATTATCAGGGTCTTGTAAAACAAAGTCTGAAAGAAATGTTTCCTGAGGTAAGGAAAAGAAGTGAAAAGAAAATGCTCTACCAGCTTATTAGCCCTGGAGCAGCATATCAGTTGCAGGAAATGGTTATGAAAAATAAAAACCTCATTGGGCAAACTGTTGATATCTGGGTTCCTGCTAATGATGATGTTGATATGTTTATGAAAGAAATTATTGATGCAAAAACTCCCGAAGCAGAGAGAAGAATTAAAGATAACCAGATTCTTTGGATAAAAAGTCTGGAACAGGTGGAAAGAATTAAACTGAAATTTAATACTGCCTTTTTTACCAATGGTGACTCAAGAGATCCGGAACTTGCCGGAATCATGGGGTCGTTGATGGGCTCCTTTTATACTATGTTGGTTACTTTAGGGCTTTCTTTTCCCCTTGGTGTAGCGACAGCAATTTATCTTGAAGAATTTGCCCCGAAAAACAGGTGGACTGATATTGTAGAGGTAAATATTAATAACCTCGCTGCTGTTCCATCCATTGTCTTTGGACTTCTGGGATTGGGAATTTTTCTCAATGTTGCCGGACTCCCAAGGTCAGCTCCTATTGTTGGGGGGATGGTTCTAACTCTTATGACCTTACCAACAATAATTATCTCTTCGAGGGCGGCATTAAAATCAGTTCCTCCTTCAATTCGTGATGCGGCACTTGGTGTTGGAGCTTCAAAAATGCAGATGGTTTTGCATCATGTTTTGCCCCTTGCCATGCCTGGAATGCTAACAGGGTCAATTATTGGAATGGCGCAAGCTCTCGGTGAAACTGCACCCCTTCTCATGATTGGAATGGTTGCATTTATAGTTGATGTTCCCGGAGGGTTTTTCGACCCTTCTACCGTTCTTCCTGTTCAGATTTACCTTTGGGCTGACAGTCCTGAACGGGCTTTCATTGAACGAACATCAGCGGCAATTATTGTTCTTCTCGGCTTTCTTATCTGCATGAATGCTATTGCAGTATTATTAAGAAAGAAATTTGAAACCAGGTGGTAGGAGCAAAAAATGACAAACCCAGATAACAACAGCAGTAACGGAAAACCTGTTTTTCCTCAAGAAAAAATTAAAATCGCCTGCAAAAGAGTAAATGTGTATTATGGTGACAAACATGCTATTAGAGATGTTAATCTGGAAATAGGCAAGAATGAAGTTACTGCATTTATTGGCCCTTCCGGCTGTGGGAAATCAACGTTTCTAAGATGTATCAACAGAATGAACGATACGATAGATATTTGTAGAGTAGAAGGGGAAATTGAAATTGATAACGAAAATATATATGATAAATCCCTTGATGTTGTTCTCTTAAGAGCACGGGTCGGTATGGTTTTTCAAAAGCCCAATCCTTTTCCAAAATCTATTTATGATAATGTTGCTTATGGTCCAAAGATTCATGGAATTGCTTCGACAAAAGGAGAGCTGGAAGGAATTGTGGAAACAAGTCTTAAAAAGGCTGGACTTTGGGAGGAAGTAAACGACCGCCTTGATCAACCAGGGACAGGACTCTCAGGTGGTCAACAGCAAAGACTTTGTATAGCGAGAGCTATTGCCGTTCAACCGGAAATTATTCTTATGGATGAACCATGTTCTGCCCTCGACCCAATAGCTACAGCAAAAATAGAGGAACTAATTGAAGAACTGAAAGAAAACTATACAATTGTAATAGTAACTCATTCAATGCAGCAAGCAGCGAGAGTATCCCAAAAAACAGCTTTTTTTCACTTGGGTGATTTAGTTGAATATGGTGAAACTGAAGACATCTTTACCAATCCTGTCAATAAGCTTACTCAGGACTACATCACAGGAAGATATGGTTGATGTTGGGTAGAAGAGTTGACGACTAGAAGAGCTGATGGGTAAAAGAATAAAACACATAAAAGAGCACCTTGGGAACTCAGCACGGTAAACTGTTAATGGAAAACTTTAAATGAGGGAAAAATATGAGCGATGAACATACGGTAAAATCCTTTGATGGAGAAATAAACAGACTTAATGATGTAATAATAGAAATGGCAAGCCTTACAAAAGAACAAGTTCGTGATGCCGTGACCGTTGTTGTAAAAAGAGACAGTGAACTTGCAGGAGAAATTATTGAAAAAGACCCTGCAATAAATAATCTGGAATTAGAGTCCCATGAACTTACCATGAGACTCCTTGCTCTACGCCAACCTGTAGCAATTGATCTTCGGAATATTGTTGTATCCATCAAAATATCCTCCGACCTTGAACGAATTGGAGATTATGCGGCAAATGTTGCAAAAAGGGCACTTGTTCTTAATCAACTTCCCCCAGTTAAGCAGGCTAGAACAATTAAAAATATGGGAAGAGTGACCTACGACCTTCTTAAAGATGTTATTGATGCCTATGAACATCAAGATGTTAAAAAAGCCCTTGACGTTTGGCATCGTGACGAGGAAGTTGACGATATGTACACCAGTATTTTTCGCGAACTGCTTACCTATATGATGGAAGACACCCATAATATTACTGCCTGTACTCACCTTCTTTTTATTGCGAGAAACCTCGAAAGAATAGGTGACCATGCAACAAATATTGCAGAAGATATTCATTTCATGATTAAAGGTAAACCTCCTACAGGGAGAAGACCCATGGGTGATGTTGATGGAGAATTCGACATCTTCGATCATTAATCAACTATTTTTTTACATCTGATGAAATTAACTGAGAAGGTTGCTAAAAGCCTGTAACAACAAGCAGGTTTTATGAAAAGTTTAATGAAAATAAGGGGTGCCAGGCACCCCTTATGAGATATCGTTTATTTCTTAGCTGCAGCTTTAGTTGCTTCGGTATTTTTTGGTACCGCTTTTAACGTCGGAGCTTCTTTTTTTGTCGCCGGAGTAGCTTTTTGAGATTCTTTTTTCTCAACAGCTTCCTGTTCTTTTATAGAAGTTTTGTTGATTTTTTCTCCCTGAAGATATTTTATGAGGGTGGCTCTGCTAACCTTGAGACCGGCCTTCTTAAGAAGCTTAAGGATGTCCTCATATTTAATTTCATTTTTGACCATTTCCTCAAGGTGCTTTTTAACTTTGTCGAGCTCACCGTAAATCGTAACTGCTTTTTCATTATGTTCTTTAATGAACTTCTCTTTTTCTTGAGCAAACAGTTCAACGTTAATTTGTTTTAGTTTCTTTTGTTCTTTTTCAACTGCTTTTTCCTTTTCTTTTTCTGCCTTTTTTGCCTCTTTTGCTTTACGTTTTTCCTCTTTGGCTTTTTCCTTTTCTTTTTTCTTCGCCTCTTTTTCTTTCTGCTTTGCTTCTTTCTCCTTAGCCTTAGCTGCTTCCTTTTCCTTTTCTAAATCCTCGGTGCTTTTTAAAATAACCATCACAACCTCCAATAATTGAGTTAATAATAAGAGCAGTAACCAGTATTTGTGCTCTTTTTATCTACATTAAACAACTTTTTACTTTACTTGTCAATAGACTTTCAATGTATTTTTAATAGACTTTATACTAGACACACCTTTTCCTGTATAATCACCATCAAGTTGTACGTGATTTTTATTTAATATTTCAACGAAATTCCCTTTAAGGTAAATTACTTCTTTTAATCTTAGGTGTCTTTTCAGAAGAATATATATGAGTGCTTTAAAAAACTTAAGTTTGTTTCTTGTCGTAACCATTAAAAAATCAAGCTCTCCATCTTCAATATGAGCCTGAGGGGTAACAATAAAGTTTCCTCCATATCTTTTGATGTTTGATGCAACGAGAAATGAACAACGATATTCAATATCGTCAACGATTACTTTTGTTTCCTTTAGTACCCCTGTGACATGAGTTTTTGCTGCGGAGATGAAGTATGCAATCTTTCCAAAAGTATTTTTAAAGTCTAAAGAAAGTTCATGTACTGCTTCTGCATCAAAACCAACACCAACCATCATGGTGAAATAGGTTTCATGATCATTAATGGTTAATTTTCCTAAGGAAATTTTCCGTGATGTTTCCTGAAGGGATTTTTCAAGGAGCTGAGGGATTTCTTTAGAAAGTCCCAACTCCTTTGCCAGTACATTGGCAGTTCCCGTTGGGACAATAACCAATCCTGTTTCAGAACCGGCTATACCGTTGACCACTTCATTGATTGTTCCATCTCCCCCAATTGCCACAACTGCTTTAATATTGTTCTGTGCTGCTTCTTTTCCCCATTCCAGAGCGTCTCCTCTTTTTTTTGTGTGAAGAGTTTTATAGCGAACCTTTTTCTGAGTGAGATATTCCTCAACCTCTTCAAGCTTTTTTTTCGAAGCACTACCTGAAGCAGGATTATAAATAATTAAATAATCTTCCATTATTTAGATTGTTTTGGCTGGTATTTAAACCATACATACTTAAATAACCGTCCATATTACACCCTATTTTAGTATTTTCTACATTTCAACCAAGAGAAGTTACCGTTACAATTTAATGAAAAAAACTTTCTACTACCTAACCTCAAATTATTAATAAAGGGATCTAACTCACCCTTATTCTTTTAGAAAGTTATTAGTGCACAATATTGTAAAATACGATAAATATTGAGAATAATAGTTAATAAGAGACTTTCAATGACAAGCAAACAAATCCTAAAACAAGCCAGCATTTTGGAAGTGGACGAGCAAATAGAACTTATTGAGGAAATCTGGAACGGCATTGTTCGTCGAAACGATGAGCCCCCGTTGACTGAAAAGCAAAAGGTCGAGCTTGACCGTCGTCTCGAAGAACACCTTGAGAACCCTGATGATGTTGTTCCTTGGAGCGAAGTTAAAACTGAGTCACTTGCGAAAATTGGAAAATGAGATTTCCGATCGTTTTTCGACGAGCGGCAAAAGCCGAGTTTTATGAGGCATGTGAATGGTATGAATCAAAACGGTTAGGTCTTTCCTTAGATTTTATTTTTGAAATCGACTATTGCTTAAGTCTTGTGTCACAAAACCCGCATCAATATCCCTTCATTCATAAAGATGTCCGCAAAGTTGTAGTTAAACGTTTCCCCTATTGCCTTTATTTCCGGGCAGAAAATAACCGTGTCGTCATTTTGGCGATATTTCATATTAAAAGAGACCCTGAAATATGGAGGAAGAGAACTTAAAGTCTCTTCTTTCTTAAATACAGTTTAAATTTTTTAAGCTTCAAATATTAAGAATGTGCTACAAAGTTACATCATCGTTAGAGTAACAATACATTACGAAAACCC
>JADGAW010000013.1 GCA_015231815.1 Nitrospinota bacterium | reverse complement strand
AGCAAGGTACATTAAATCAAAAGGAATAAAAACCCGCTTAAATACGAATGGACATGGCAACCTTATTCATAAAAGAAATATCTGTCCTGAGCTTGGTGAGGTTATTGATACTGTTTCGATAAGCTTAAATGCTGCAACAAAGGAGCGATACAATGAAATATGCCAACCAAAAGATAAGGAAAATGCCTTTGATAATTTACTTAACTTTATTAAAGAGTCAAAGAAATCTATCCAGAATGTTGTTATTTCCATTGTTACCTATCCAGAAAACAACGACCTGAAAGAGTGTGAAAAACTTGCTGACAGTTTAGGGGTCAGTTTAAGGGAAAGAAAATATAATTTTGTGGGGTAGTTATGGAAAAAACTGCTTGAGTTTTTGTATTGCCTGTTCAGCAGTTTTGTATTGAATGAGCCTTTCTGGTTCAAAGGTACTATCTGCCGTTTTAAATGCCTGCATTAATCCTCTGCTTGAACTCACCATGACCGCTGGAAAGTATGTTGAATTTCCATTGATATCTTTATAAGGGGATTTTTGTCCGTTAAATTCATTCAACAAGCCCTTATCATTTTTTAGCATTATTAAAACATCAAGAAGAAAGAGCGCAAACTTACCTCTGCTCACTTCCCGGTTGGGGTTCCAAACCTCATCAGCATAAAAGGGAAAGCTTGGAAGATTTAAGGAAAGAAAAGAAATAATGGCTTCTCCCTGATTACTCTCTCTAATTAAAGCTGCCTCTTTAGATGTTTCAAGCCAATTTTTTAAGGAAGAAACCTTTGGAGGTAAAGTAACTGCTTTATAAAGACTGCTTTTCTTTATTCTATTTGTATCTAGGTTTTCAACAATAAGCTTTGCCAGTCCACCTTGAGTTAAATAGACATCATTTTTTGGCTTTACCTGAATAATGTCTGTGATTGTTGCACATCCAGAAAAAATAAATAGAAGAAAAAACGTAAGTGAGGTTCTGAAAGAGGGTTTCATACTTAAATCCTTATGGCTTATATCCTTATGGTTTTATTAACTAACTCCATTGTTCCCTGAGCAATAGTTCTCGCTTTATCGGTTCCCTGTTTATACATATCAACAATATCATCTTTTAAGGCTTCAACTTCCCTTCTTTTTTCTTTTATTGGTTCAAGGTATTTATTTACTGAATCAACAGCGATTTTTTTGCAATCAACACAGCCGATAGAAGCATTTTTGCACGATTCAACTATCTCATTATTTTTTTCCTGATTGGTAAAAATTTTGTGTAATGGAAATAAATTACAATTTTCCGGACTTCCCGGGTCTGTTTTCTTAATTCTTGCTGTATCGGTTACATAACTCATAATTTTCTTTCTTACTTCTTCCTCTGGGTCACTTATAAAGAGAGCGTTTCCATAACTTTTGCTCATCTTTCGTCCGTCATTTCCCGTAAGCTTTGGGATTTCCGTCATTTTGGACTGCGGCTCGGTAAAAATTTCCTTTTTGTAAACATGGTGAAAGGTTCTCACAATTTCTCTGGCAAGTTCAAGGTGAGGAAGTTGGTCGATTCCAACCGGTACAATATCTGATTTATAGAGAAGAATATCTGCTGTCTGAAGAACAGGATAGCCAAGAAAACCGTAGGTGCTTAAATCCCTTCCCTGTATTTGAGCCATTTTTTCCTTGTAGGTTGGAACTCTTTCAAGCCAAGAGAGGGGGGTAATCATTGACAATATGGGGTGCAATTCTGCATGTTCCTTTCTGTCCGACTGAACAAAGAGGGTTGCTTTTTCTGGATCAAGCCCTACAGTAAGCCAATCAATCATCATTTCTCGTTTGTTTTGCACAAGATTTTCTGTATGCTCGTAGTGGGTTGTTAAGGCGTGCCAATCGGCAATGAAGAAGAAAGAGTCATATTCTTCCTGAAGTTTCAGCCAATTATTTACGGCTCCTACCACATTTCCAAGGTGCAGTTTTCCTGAAGGTTGCATACCGCTTAAAACTCTTTTCAAAGCCATTATTTCTCCTAAAATATCCGATTAGTTAAAGTGGAACACCATTATAAGATACTTTTTTGTAAAGGAACTGAGGAGTAATGGCTGGGAATAGAAGGGAAAAAGAAAAAGTGGGGAAGTAAAGCGCATCATTCCCCTTATGTTGCTGAAGTATTCAAGACTTAGAGACTCTTAATTAAAGATATATTCACCGTTTTTTAAGACTACTTGGGTTAAATAGAGGGCATCATTTTCTGACACAAAGTCAACCTCTTTTACCGTTTTATCTTTGTAAAGCTTTTGTATTTCTTCAAATGTAATTTTTTTATCCTCATCAAGTCTTTCCAAAATCGAAACAGCTAACGTACCCATGGTTACCTCCCATTTTTATATGAATAGTTTTTTGACAGGTACAATCTTTGTGCCATAACTATTCCTTGACAGAAGAAATAGTGAAAAGTGAAGAGTGAGATGCGGTAGTCAAGATTGCGTTGCCCGCTTGCCCTTCCGGTGTTGTAATTTTAATCCCCTTCTACTCATCGACTCTTTTACCTTTTTACCCATCTACCCTTCTACCAACACCCCTTTTCCCCTTCCAACTTTCCAACGTTCTAACCACGTTATTTTTTCAACTCCTCTTTCCAGCTTTTTTTGGTAATTTGGGTGTCAACAGATAATTTCTTGACCTTTCCCCGCAGACAAATAGATTTTTTCCCTTCATTAATCCATCTACTTTCGTATTCTGTTATGAGAGCCGGGTTACTCTCCTTGAAATCTTTTGACAAAAAGGTTATTTCCAAAACTTCATCAAGAAAAGGAAAACTCCAGTTAAAAAACTCTGAGTCATCTGTTTTTAACCATAGTTCCCCATTAAGTCCCAGAACATTAATTATTTGCATCAGATTTGCCGGGTGAGAAAATCGCCACTTAGCCTGTCGTGCTTTAATTCTTGGCTCGGGGAAGTTAACAATTATGCCGGAAGCTTCATTGTTGTCAAAAAAATGAGAGAGCCATTTATAGTTAAGGGAAGCTAATTTAAGATTGGGTAGATTTTCTCTTTGAGCCTTGCTTGCTGTCTTAACAAGCCTGTCAATTTTAATATCCAGCCCCAAAAAATTCTTCAGGGGAAAGAGTTTTGCCATTTCTGTAATATATTTCCCTCTACCAGTTCCAAATTCAAGCCATAAAGGGTTGTTTTTTGTGTAGATTTTGTTCCATTGACCTTTATTTATTTCCAGACCTGTTCCCGGCATGATAAGATTAGAGTAATCAGAAGCACTCTTTTTTAATAATTTCTTCTTTCTCATTTTGTTTCTTGGGTTTCAATTTTTATCGATTTAAAGTAGTTGAAAAAAATATTATTATAGTGTTACAATGCATTTCTAGTTTTTTTATAAAATTTTTATAAAAGGAGGTGAAGAGGAGAAATAGACTTACTTGTTTTACGTATTTAATAAATTATTAAACTTTGGAGGTTATATATGAAGAAACTACTTATTGGTGCTATTGCTTTTGGTGTAATGATAGGTTCCGCTGCAATATCTTCTGCAGGAAACCCACTAGGACCTTGTAAAGCATGTCACTTCTTTGACAAAGGACCTGAAGTAAAAAAGAACAACCTTGGACCAGGTCTTAAAGGTGTTGTTGGAAGAAAAATATCCATTGAAGGTGTTGGTGCTTTAGGAGATACATGGACAGAAGCTGCTCTTGATACGTGGTTGACTAATCCAGGAGCTGTAAAAAAAGGCACTAAAATGACTTTCAAGCAAAAGAAAGAAAAGAAAAGAGCAAAAATTATCGAAGCATTAAAAGGTCTATAATCAACGTGGGTCGCAAACTGATGTTTGCGACCCATTGCTTCTTTGCAGTAAATTTCCCCCCGGTTTTACTTTTTTACATCTCCACCTTATGAAATTCGTCACTCTGTTTTTAATATTTACGCTTTTTCTCCCTGCTTGTTCAGATAATGAAACAAGTCAAGAGAATCAAGCGATGTTGAACCCTCTCACAAACAAAGACATACCTAAACCAGTAAAGCTTTGTACTCCCTGTCACTATTTGGTAAAAACAAATCAGAAAAAGGTTGGTCCAAACTTATGGAACGTTTATGACAATTATGTAACAATTAAAGGGCTACAATTTGGTAAGTGGACTGAAGAGACCCTCAATAGCTGGATAGAAGAACCTCAGAGGATTAAACCTCTCACAAAAATGATTTTTCCCGGTGTTAAAGACCCTGAGCAAAGAAAAATCATTATCGACTACATGAAAACTCTTCGAGATAAACCTTAGATTAAGCGAGAAGTTATTTTGAGATGTCATTGAAAAAGAATGTCAAATCGATATGTTCTCCCATAATTGTATCTGTGAGAGAACAAACAACTCTACCTTGAAATATTTTTGTTAAAATAACCTCCTTTTTACTTCAAATTTATTATTTAATGAAAGCAGCTTTCCTCATTTTTTTATTCAATCTTTTCTTCTCTACCCCTCTTTTTGCAAATGATCTGGGTAAAGACGTTATAGGAAAACTGGAAAAAAAGTTTGACGGACTGATAACGGTAGAAGCCCGCTTTATTCAAAAAGCACATATTTCTGTCGCCGGAATATTTAAAAAGGAAGAATCCAAGGGGCACTTTTATTTAAAAAGACCTAAAAGAGTTAAATGGGCATACACTGATCCAGAAATAGAAACGCTTCTCCTAAAGGATGATCTCTTTTATTTCTACTCAAAACCAGATAATCAACTGTTAAAAAAGAAGGTAGAAGAACTTGATGACAGTTCCAACTATATTAACCTTCTGCTCAATAAAAATGACTCTCTGCTCAACCATTACAAAATAGCCAGCCTGACTGAAAGTAATGGTGATTATAATGTTAAACTTATCCCCCTGAATAAAGGGGGGAATATGCAGTATCTTATTCTCAGTATCCGTAAAACTGATTATCTCTTAAGCGGTATTAGCTTCAGTGATAATCTGGAAAATTCAACTACAATTATCTTTGAAGATATACAACTAAATAAAGCTATTTCCTCTAATATCTTTAAGATAGATGTCCCAAAGGGTACGGAAATAGTGAATCTTAATAATGAAGAGTAAGGAGTAAAACACACGTGGAACAGCTCATGGATTTTTTTGGTTACGCCAGAACTGGTGTTGCGATGTTTTTTTTGTTGGGTATTTTGATTTTCATTCATGAACTTGGTCATTTTCTTGTTGCACGAAGAAATGGTATCGGAGTGGAGGTCTTTGCTTTGGGTTTCGGGCATACTCTATACAGTAAGAAAGTAGGAGAGACAGAATATAAACTCTGTGCTTTTCCCCTTGGAGGATATGTAAAATTAACCGGAGAAGACCCTGACGAAGAACTTACGGAAGAAGAAAAGAAAGCCTCCTTTTGTATGGCAAGTCCTTTTACAAGACTTTCTGTGGCATTTGCCGGTCCATTGTTCAATTTCCTGCTTGCCTGGTTTGTTTTTTCATTTGTTTACATGCTTGGAGTTCCGGTTCCAGGAACAACGGTTGGTAATGTCATCGAAGGTAAAGCTGCTGAAAAAGCCGGAATTTTAAAAGGGGACAAAGTCATTGCCATTAATAATAAAAAAATCACAGAATGGGACGAATTAACTGCTATTGTGCATAAAAGCCCTGAAACTCCCCTTAATTTTCAAATTGAAAGGGTTGTTGAAGCTTCTGCACAAAGAGAAGATTCAAAGCTTTTAGAATTTACCATTACTCCACATAGTTCTAAGATTAAGAATGTTTTTGGGGAAACAGAAAAGGTTGGGCTCATAGGAATCCAACTTGACCCTTCTGACTATACAACCAAAAGTCACAACCCTATAATGGCAGTTTATATGGGTATTGAGAAAACAATTTATATAACGCAGATGACTTTAGTTGGAATAGGAAAACTTATTGAAGGGATTATTCCTAAGGAAACGGTGGGAGGACCAATCATGATTCTTCAAATGGCCGGACAACAAGCTGAAGCGGGAATTATGCCCTATGCAGTTTTTATAGCATTTATCAGTATTAACCTTGCAATCATCAACCTCTTTCCAATTCCTGTTCTTGATGGCGGTCACATAATGTTTTCCTTAATTGAGATGATTATTGGTAAACCAGTGAACAAAAAATTTATGGACTACTCAATGAGGGTTGGGGTTGCCTTTCTGGTAACGTTAATGTGCTTTGCCTTTTACAACGATATAATGAGGCTCATGAAATAATAGTTTCACGTTGGAAAGGTGGAAATTTGGATAGTTTAACGATTCAAATGAATAACTGTATATCTTCCAACTTCTCATAAAGCTTATTCTCGTTATGGAGTCTATTTCTCTTTTTATACTTTCCTTAACTATTTCCACCCTCATTACTGCTTTTATCATTAAAGTTTCTCAAAAGCACAATATTCTCGAAACGGTGAGGGATGATCGGTGGCATAAAACACCCACTCCTAAACTTGGAGGGGTTGCGATTTTTGCTGGTATTTTCTTTTGCCTGTACTATTACTCTTTTGGTAATTATGAACTATCCGCCTTGTTTATGGCAATAATTATGATTTTTTGCCTTGGTGTTTATGATGATATTCATGGAGTTAATCCTCAAGTAAAGTTTATTTCACAGGTTGCCATTGCACTGTTTCTTGTTGCTGTTGATGTAAAACTTCGATATTTCAATCTGGACATACTGAACATCCTTCTCTCAGTCTTCTGGGTAATTGGCATTTCCAATGCATTTAACCTTCTTGACAATATTGACGGACTTTCCGGGACAATTGCCCTTGTGTCGAGTTTTTCTTTATCTGTTTTCTTTTTATTTACAGGTCAGGATGGGCTTATGATTGTTTCCTTAATTCTGGCGGGCTCCATTTCTGGCTTCCTGTTTTTTAATTTTAAAAATGCAAAGATATTTATGGGTGATTCCGGTTCTCTAATGATTGGGCTTTTTATTTCAGTTTTAGGAATTTTTTATACCAATCATAGTGAAGCAACTGTCATAAACCTTCTGATTCCTGTTTTACTGGTTGCTATTCCAATCTTTGATACAACCTTTGTAACTGTTGCAAGAAGTATTCGAGGGATTTCCATTATGCAGGGGGGGCGTGACCATATTTCCCACCGTCTAATTTACCTTGGTTTTTCTGATACCAAAGCTGTGGTTGTATTAGGGGTATTGTCAATATTTTTTACAGCAGTAGCCATCGTTACCTACTTTATTGGGAATAATATATTTCTTTTTTTTGTTATTTTGGGAGCTTTTCTTCTTCTCTATCAATTTGCAATCTTTTTATGTGACCGTGAAGTAGAGGTAAAGGAATATGCTGAAAACAAAGTAAAACCATTGATTGTTGGAGGAAATGTTAAACGGAAGAAAATCATTGAGATTTTTACCGACATTATTTTAATTTCATTTTCCCTCTACCTTGCCAATGTTATAAGGTTTAGTTGGACTCTTGACCCTCACATTCAGTTTGAATTCCTTAACTCACTTACATGGATTATTGTTATAAAGTTAACGGTTTTCTATTCAATGGGCATTTACACTAAGGTCTGGGAATATGTTGATAAGGAAGGCATAATTCTCCTTATAAAATCTATCTCACTCTCTGCTTTGTTAATGATTGGAGGAATTACCATGACCATTAACTTTGTAAACTATTCAAGGTCGGTTATCATTATTGACTGGTTTTTACTCCTGATATTTATGATTGGCTCTCGTGTACTTCTGAGAACTATTCGGAAGTTTATTATTGATATTATGTTAAGACAAAATCGTACTTTTATTGTGAGTAACAGGTTTGATGAAAAAACATTTAGTCAACTAGAGAAAAAGAACAAGAACTATCGTTTCCTTGGAATAATCTCAGAAGATGATAATTACCATAATATAGGGGTGGTTGAAAATATTGAACACTTGCTTAAATCCCATTATGTGGAATCACTTTTTGTTGACTCGATGGGGATTACTGCTAAAACAAAAGAAATAATTAACCATTTAGCTAACAACAATAGATTAAAGGTTGTTTACTTTGAGTAAATTGTAACTTTTCCTTGTATTTCTTTCTTCACTCTATTAAAATATTTGCTTCAAAAAGTACATCCTATATTTATAGTATTGTCTTGTTAGTATCATTTCGTATCTTTATTTGGAATATTTATATTTATTAACTTTACAGACAAACAATGCTATCAGCAAAGAATCAATCCCTTGCATCCCGTTTACTTTTCATGGTAATTGCTATTTTGGCAGTAGCACTTACAATTCTATCAATAATCAACATCAACACCTCAAGTAACAACGCCTTCAAACAGGAAAAGCTAAGAGCTGAACTCATGGCTGCTTCTATAGGGCATAGCATCGATGAAATGATGACTTCAGGAAATGCCCTGATTGTTCAGCCCATGGTGAACAATCTAAAAAAGATGGGTAACGTTGAAATATTTCAGGTTATTAAAAATAATGGAAGCGAGGCTTTTGTTAACAATGATACGATTGAACGTGTTAATCGTTTGCTTGGGGGTGATGCATTTGAATTACGAAAAGACTCAGATTATCTGGGTTCTAACAATCAACCAATTAATTCAGAAAAACTCAATGAAACAATAAGAGAACTCAAGACGGTTACTTTTTTAGAAACAGTTAACGGAAAAGAGCTTTTAACATTACTTTACCCAATAAAGGCAAAAGCCGAATGTAAAAGCTGTCATGGATATCATAACAATGATGTTGAGGCTGTCATTCGGGTTTCCACTTCTACTGACAATCTTAATGCTCGAAATAGTGAGAATAGAAACTGGCTCATTGGCATGTCTTTGGCGACAATTCTTCTCACCGGAGGTGTACTTTACCTCTATATTAAGTTTCGTGTAGTAGGTTCGATGACAAAAATTATTTCTGAACTTTCTAAAACTTCATCAGCAATGCATACGGCATCTTCTCAGATTTCAAATGCCAGCAACGACCTTTCAGAGAATGCAGACCATCAGGCATCATCTCTCGAAGAAATTTCTGCAACCATTGAATCAATCAGTTCTACATCAACAAAAAATACAAAGTCAACCGATGATGCAGCTGCTGCAATGAGCAATAGTTTGAACCACATTAAAAATGCAAATAATAAAATGCAGCATATGCTTGAAACAATGGAGACCATTAAAAGTTCCTCTGAAGAAATTCGTAAGATTATTAAAGTTATTGAGGAAATTGCATTCCAGACAAACCTTTTGGCACTGAACGCCGCTGTTGAGGCAGCACGAGCTGGTGAACATGGTAAGGGTTTTGCCGTTGTTGCAGAAGAGGTAAGAAACCTTGCCCAACGAACTGCAAACGCTTCACAAGATACTGTTGGAATGATTGAAAAAGCTGTAGTGAACGCTAAAATCGGTGGAGATGTTGTTGCTGAATTAAGTCAATCTTTTGGAGATATTACCGAGAGTGTTCTTTCTGTTGAGGGAACAATTCGCGATATTGCTGTAGCATCAAGAGAACAAACTGATGGGGTTGTTCAAGTGAGTATAGCTATTCAACAATTAGAAGAAATTGCTATGCAAAACTCTGATTCAGCGAGGGAAACGGCGGATTCATCTCACTCCTTAAATGAAGAAGCAGAGGATTTAAATGTTATTGTTGCTGATCTCCTACAAACCCTTCACGGATATACCCGGGAAGAATCCATTGCTTTTGCATCAATGAACGCTTTTGGTACAGAAGGAGGTAAAGGAGGAAGTTCTAAAATTGCCTGGAGTGACGATTATAGTGTTGGTGTATTTGAAATGGATGAACAACATAAACACCTTGTTAACCTAATAAACGAACTTTTTGATGCTGTTAAACATGGAGCCCAACAAAACGAAACAGTTCGGGTTCTTGATGGTATTCTTGATTATGCGGCAACACACTTCAAAAAAGAAGAAGACCTACAAAAACGATATGGGTATCCGGGCTATACACAACACAAATCAAAACATGAGATTGTGGTTCATGATTTCCTGAACCTATACAACCAATTTAAATCTGGTAGAAAAGAAGTTGCTGGAGAAATTCTCAATTTCTTGAGAAACTGGCTCATTAACCATATTATGTGGGAGGATAAAAAATATGGTGCCCACATTAATAAGAGAAATGCTTCTCCCAAATTTATCGGTTCAAATGATAGCTTGTAGTTAAACGTTTTCTTTATTCATTTTCTGAACGTTATAATTCTGGGTTTTAACCCTTAATACATCAGAGGATTGTCGTTCATGGAAAATAAAAAGAAGATTAGTGCTTCCTTTTCAAAGGCTGCAAAAACATACGATACCGTTTCCGACATTCAAAAAAAGGCTGCAAAAGATTTAATAGAAAAGGTAAAAAGAGATATTAAGAATGATAAGGTCGTAACTATTCTTGATATTGGCTGTGGAACAGGTGCTTTATTTCAGGAACTTGCTGATTTTATACCTTCCTGTCTCTATTTTGGATTAGATATTTCCCCAGATATGCTTAAAGTTGCCAGCACTCAACATGGGAAGAACCTCAATGTTGTTTGCGCTGATATGGATAACCTTCCTTTTTCTTCTTTTCAATTTGACTTCATTATTTCATCATCGACTTTACAATGGGGAGGGAAAAATTTATTTCCTTGGTTACATGAATGCAACAGGCTTTTAAAACCCAGCGGTAGATTTATTTTTAACCTTATGATTAAAGGGTCTTTGGAAAACTTTTATAATGCTTACAACACTGTGATGGGAGTAAACAGTCAACTCCATATTTATCCCGACACAAAAAAACTGCTTACCGAATTACGGGATAACTTCAACCTCCTTGAATGTAAAGAAAAAAAATACCAAAAATCGTATACCCATATTCTTGACTTTCTAAGAGATATTCAAAAAACCGGGGCAAAAAGTGTACTCATTGAAAAAAACAATAATAGGTTAACTAAAGAAAAATTATATGCGATTGAAAAAACAATGAAAGGAAACAGGGACGAGATTAATCTTTTATACAACTACCTTTTTGTGACATGTAAACAACCCTGAGTGCAGTGCTATAATTGAAAAAAATCAGCGATGGATACAAGTTATTATAATTTTCGAAACATTTACAGCAACCTTAATTCTTATCAGCGATAATGCTTGAATCGTTATTTAGAAAAAAAGAAAAGGCCACTAAAAAGCAGGAGGTTAAAAAAACTGTTCCTGTTGATAAGAATGTCCTCATTAAGAAAACTCTCAAGAATATTGTAAAACTCACAGACAGCGATATTCAGAATATTATTCCCTACTGTGAACTGATGACTATTGATAGGGGAGATGCTATCAAAAGTGATTTATTTGCTGTTCTGGTAAAAGGGCAAATAAAGATAAGAAAATATGATGAAAAGGAAGCAAAAAATTTCAACTCCCCCATAATCAATAATAGAGTTTTTCTTGGAGAAAGAACGCATTATTCTCTCACTGCTTCAGATGAACCATTATCAATTGTTGCAATCAATTTCAGCGAAATTGAAAAACTTTCAGATATAGAATTCCAGAAAATTTTAAATAAATTACTGTACCGGGTTATTATTGACCTTGATTATGAGATGTATGAACCG
Organism: Nitrospinota bacterium; assembly: GCA_015231815.1. Lineage (GTDB taxonomy): Bacteria > Nitrospinota_A > JADGAW01 > JADGAW01 > JADGAW01 > JADGAW01. Next base: position 9,683 of record JADGAW010000013.1, on the reverse strand, counting down.
GAGGGAGATAAGACTAAAAGTATTCCCTTGGAATTAAGAGCAAAAAATTTTTTCACGGGAAAAATTAAAGAGAATAATTCAAGTCTGAAAATGCAGCGGGAACATTATTTCCTCCATGACCTTAATGATAAACAGTTTCAGGAATTGGCAAAAACCGTTGAACTCTTTCAGGTAGAACCAAATGTTCAATTGCTTGAGGAGGGAGACAGGACAAAATACTTCTTATTTATCACTGAGGGAAGTGCCATTATTAAACCTCATGATGATGAGGAGGACGAAGAAAACATCATTGTTCTTGAACCAGGTCAAATAATTGGTGAAAGAACTATCACGGGAAAACAACGTACGGCAAATGTCCTCTCTGGCAAAAAGGGAATTACCTACCTGAAGTTTTACGATAAGTTTATGGTATCCAGCGATCCTGTTTTTGTGAAAATAATTCTCAAGGAGGTTGCTAAATCCTATGTTGAAAAGACTAATAAGATGGAGCAACTCAAGAATCAAAGATTACGAATGGAAAAAGAAAATGAAGTATTTTTTAAACAACTTCACGCTGTTGAGAATAGTTTATTCAACCTTAGACGCTATTATGAGATTGAACAACAGAAATCCGGTGATACTTATATTCTTACAATATTTAAAAAACTCAAACTTTGCAAATTTTCCATAAATGTTCATAAACTTATTGTTGAACTCAATGACAAGGTTACGTCATTTAACGAAGATTTAAATAGATTAGATGAAATATTGAAGTCTGTTGAGAAAGATAAGGAAAGGTGTACAGTTCGATTTGACAGGGTCAATAAAGAATCAAAGATAACCTTGGAGTTAATCTCTCAAATAAGGGATGAGAAACTGTTAAAGGAAAAAGAAAGACTCAGAGAAATTGAAAGAAATAAATAGAGAAAACTTGACAAAACTATTTTTTTCCTTATAATCCTTCTTCTCTTTTTTGTTTGGTACTGCGGGAGTAACTCAGTGGTAGAGTGCAACCTTGCCAAGGTTGACGTCGCGAGTTCGAATCTCGTCTCCCGCTCCATCAAATAATCCCCCATTTAACCTTTTGTCTTACTCTTCAAAGCCTCTTCTTTTAACCATTTCTTTCTGATAATTCTGCTCATATTCGGCTTCCCATTCAGGAGTTCCATCAATGAGGTAATTTTGCTCAGATTTATTGTTCATTTGTTCAATTACTTTGTCATGTACCTCTTCATCCAACTTCAATTCACTATTGAAAATATCAACGATTTTTAATCGGATTTCGTTTGGCTCTGATAAGTAATCAAGCATATCTATTCCGTCCAACTCTTCCATAATAAGTTTGGAAAGGTGGCGTATTCTGTCTTCTGAAATTTTCATATCAAATTATTATATTTCGTTCTTTTATCAGTCTTCCCTTAACCATTCGAAAAACTTTTCCGTAATTTATTTTATGTATATCAATCTCATCATCATAATCTTCAAGAATATCATGAACTTCTTCGTTTAAATTGTCTTCGTCCTCGAAATCATTCACCATGACCTTAATTATGTGGTCTTTTAGGTTAATGGTATTATCTACTAGAATGATATCCTCGTCTTTTATGAGGGTATTGGCAACTTTTTCTGCCAAATACTCTATCATTTCCTTCTTTAATCTCATGGTAAAACCTCATTTCTTTTTACTATTTATCTAATTTCCTGTCATCTACTCCGTCATAGATATGTTGATTATGTTCCAGCCTTCTGAAGGGTTTTTCCCTTGACCATTCTTCGTGAATATGAGCACAAAGACCTGGTGTTCTCGCAATAATGAAAAATGCTTTTCCAAGCTTCCAGTCAAAGCCCATATCACAAATAATTGCAGCTATTGCTCCATCGACATTTAAAGGTAAATTTTTTTCCGGCTTTTGTATCTTATACTGTTTTGCTACTTCAAGCATAAAGGTTAAATGTTTACCTCCAAAACCAGCTTTTTCAGCAACATTTATGAGACGGGTAGTTCTCGGGTCAACAGTATGAATTTTATGTCCAAGCCCAAGAAATCGTTTTTTCTCAGCTAAATATGTTCTAACTGTTTCCTCTGCTAACTGAGGAATATTAGATGTATCCTTTCCTTCAAGAAGTTCAAGCAAGAACTTGGCACTTTGTTCAATTGCTCCTCCGTGATAATCTCCAAAGCTCATAATTCCTGCAGCGACAGAAGAGTTAAATGAATTTCCTCCGGAGAAAACTTTTCTCGCTGCACCAACTGAAGGGGGTGCTATACCTGCATCGATACAGGAAACAAAGATGGCATTCATCATTTTTTCTTCAGCATCTGAAGGAAGTTCTCCTTTTAATACGAGAAAAATTGCTGCAGGAAAGCTTAAGCTGCTAATCATATCCTCCAGGTTATAGCCTCGGATATGAATATCACCATCCTCATTTTTGGTAATAGCCGTTCTCCAGCTTACTGGTCTCTTATTCTCAATAACTTCACTCATTAATACCTCCAAAAAAAATTATTATGGGCGAATAGTTGATCGATGTTCATCACCCGTCCAAAAATCCTTACGATATTCATGACAATCAGTGCATTCTTTTGCATCAGAATACTTCTTCTCGTTATATTGCAATGACATACCTGTAATATGTCCATCCCTATCAAAATCTTTATGGGGATGACAGCTTACGCAATATTCTGAGATAATTCGATTATTTTTTTGCGGTTCAAAATTATTGTTAAATGCATATTCAACATCCGTTTTCTGGCATCCATAAAAAGCTAAGCTCAAAAGAAAAAGAAAAAATAAACGTGAAATTTTCATCTACTGCCTTTAACAAAATTAATAAAACATTATAACATTGGGAAAAAAACCAATAATTTTCTCACATTAATGTAAAAAGGTTACAATTATCTGCTTTCAGTGATGAAGGAAGAGCTTTTGCAGCAAATGAACAAGAAAAACAAGCAAGGGGGGAAGTTATTTATTTTGCTTTATGGATATGTGTCTTAGCTGTCAATGTTAAAGCACATGTTTATTTCTCTAACTGATATGAATTTCTTCGTAAGGAACTTTTTAAATGAACGGTAAATAGGATGCTTTAATTTCATCTGAAATATTGATTCCCCAACCTCCCAAAAAGGAGATTGGGAGGTTGCTTATAATCTATGGTGAAAATCTTAAGTACGCTCAGTTACTTCAAGTAGATGGTAGCCAAACTGAGTCTGTATTGGACCCTGCACTTCACCAACATTTCCGTTAAAAACTGCTTGATCAAATTCAGGTACCATTTGTCCTCTACCGAATTCTCCGAGGTCTCCGCCTTGTTTTCCAGAGGGACAAAGAGAATGTTCTGATGCAACATCGCCAAAATCACTCCCTTGAGCTATCTGCTCCAATAAACTTTTACATTCTTCTTCTGTTTTAACCAAAATATGCCTTGCTTTCGCTCTACTCATAATAAAACCTCTAATAAATTAATAAAGTTAAGAGGGGATTATATCATTTTCAAAAACAAGGGAGCTACCCTGATAAAAATTGAAAAATAGAAGTCTGATAATTGATGGGGCAAGCTTGGAACTCATTCTCAGAAAAGGCTTTAAGGCGGCCGTTTCTTCCGAGGTCAACTAAACATCAACTTCAGCTCTTGGTGAAGTCGCTGTTCAGTTGAAAATCCATTCAAAGCTTGTCCCATCAATAACCTCAAGAGTTAATCGGTTTTTATCTCTATTTCTCAGTGACAAAGTGAAAGTAAGATGTTTTATCTTACTTTAAAGTCGATGTATTTATTTGTTAGGAGAGTTTAATTCAGAAACTTTTTTGAACTCTATCATTGCTTTTTCTTCATCTCCAAGTAATTGATATACTTGCCCTAAATTATTGTGAGCCTCACTCCATTGTGAATCAACCTGAATGGCATTTTCATATTCCCTTCGAGCTAAAAACAATTTTCCTTCAAGTTGGTACAACCTACCCAAATTAAAATAGGCCAATGGTAAGGAGCTATTTATTTTTTTTGCTATTAAGAACTCATTTTCTGCATTTCCATACAGACCATTTCTCAAATAAAGGTTTCCGATATTGTTTCTTAATTCGTAGGAATTGGGATTAATTGATAAAGCGATTAAAAACTCATTTAATGCCTTTTTATCTTGTTGAAGGGCAACATATGTCAACCCAAGATTATTATGTCCTTCTAAAATAGTGTAATCAATGTATATGGCTTTTTTATATTCCCAGATAGCGTGTTGGTACTTCTTTCTTTTTAGATATAAATCCCCTAAAGCCTTCCTTGCTTCATAAAATTTAGGGTATTTATTTACTGCTTCTCTCCATAGCTTAATAGGATTATTGTAATCTCTATTTCGCTCATAGTTCATCACTGAGAGTACAGCGAAATAGATTAAAAACATAAGAATGAAAACACTCTTAACGCCTTTTTTGTCTTTATACTTTTCTTGAACAAAAAAGAAGCAATAGTAAACCAATACAAAGTAAAAACCTATTCCCGGTAAATAGGTTCTATTTTCATGTATGGCGGTAGTTGTTGGGAAAATAGTTGAGGTTGGTGAGATGGTTATAAAGAACCAGATGCTGCCAAAGAGTAAAACTTTAGTTTCTTCAGGCTTTTTCTTAACAAGAAAAAAAAGGAATACCAAGAGCACAATGAGTGATACCCAAGAGATATAAACTCGTTGATCTAAAAAGGAAGTTGGCGGTATAACACGATGATATATTAATAATTCATTGGGAAAAAACAATAAGTGCACATAATGAAAGATTGCGTAAGGTTGAATGAAAATATAGGATTCCCTATTCCACAACCACTCTGGCTTAGCCTCAACATCTCCTATTCCCCCTAAAATAAACAACCGCCAAAGAATATACAAAGGAGGCATAGCCCATAACGTAAGGTGACAATATTTTCCCTCCCAAACTTTTTTAATGTTTCCTTTGGACAAGAAGATATAGTCGCATAACAAAATTGTTGCTGGAATCGTTATCGCACTTTGTTTAGAAAAAAGAGCAAAAATAAAGAAGATGAGTGTTAGGGGAAAAAACAGTTTATTTCTTTCTCTTGCCAATAAAAAACTTATGATTGATAGCAGGTAGAATAATGTTGCGAGGAGGTCTGATCGTGCAAAAATATATGAAACTGTTGAGGTATTGAGAGGGTGAACCGCAAAAATAAACGAAATGAATAAAGGAATCCAAGGAGATTTTAGCTGAGTAAATAAAAGCACTTTTTTAGACAAGAAAAAAAGGAGTACTACATTCAATAAATGTATGAAAAGATTAACAAAGTGATACCCCCTCGTATTAAGTTCGCCAAATTGATAGTTAAGGGCATAGGTTAAATAGACAATAGGTCTGGAAGGATCATTTCTTGCTGGATTAAAATTCTCTTTGTCATAGGGGTAAACAAGTTTTGCTAGGATATTATTAAAGTCTTTAATGTCAGGATTTGCTACAATTTTAGTTTTATCATCAAAGATAAAAGGAGCGTTCAATGAGGGTGAATATAATAAACAGGTTAAAAGAATTACCGGTATTAAATAGATAAAACTTATTTTTTTTTTGAGCATGATACGATGTTCTCGTTTGTTTTATTGGATAATGGTAGCTATTTTAGGGCATTTCACTTTTTAAGATTATATATTGTGAAAAATCATTCTGTTAAGCAAAATCTTCTCGTTTTATTGGGAACAATAATCTGTATGCTTGTCGCTTTAGAAGTTATTTTCAGGTTTTATTTTCCCGTAGATATTAAAAAACCACGCATAAGTGTTTATAACGGAATAAAACAAGAATGGTTCAATGGAGATGTTTTACGAATTTTTAATGATGGTTTATATACCTATAAGCCTAATATTACTTTCAAACATTGCTACGATGGTAAAGGCATGGGAAGGTTTGAAGCAGATAATTGTGTTACCTACAAAACCAATAGTTTAGGGTTCCGAGACGTAGAGCATGAACTAAAAAAGGGTAATAATGTTTACAGAATTTTAATTCTGGGAGATTCTTTCACTGTTGGAGAAGGAACTCGTTTCTCTGATATTTTTCCAATTAAACTTGCTGAAAGCTTCAGGAAAAAGAGACTATCAGGAAAAAAGGTTGAAATAATAAATCTTGCAATGCCCGGAGCAAACACGATGAACGAGTCAAAAATATACCAATATTTTGGGAAAAAGTTAAATTCAGATATGGTAATTCTTCAATGGAACACGAATGATTTCCCCGTTTCTTCCGTTCTGAGAGAACACAGAAAATTAATCGGAGAAGATTATAAAAAAATCTTTTCTGATTCCAAAAAGTATCAATGGAGTGCTTTAGTTCACTATATTTGGTACACACTCAAAGTCAATAAGATTGCAAAAGGATTAATTCATCTCAGCAATGAAAGATTAGAAAGGGGCAAGTTGAATTTTTATCAAATAAAAGAACTTCATAAAATGGTAAAAGAAAATGGTACTTCATTTTATCTTCTTCTTTTTCCTGAACTTATCAATTTTTCTCAATATCCCTATAGTAAACTCATAAAAAGTCTTCGGGATTTTTGTAATCAGGAAAAAATTCCTTTTATTGATGCATTACCTGAACTTTCCAAGCATAAAGCTTCAAAATTATGGGTTCACGAAACAGATCATCATCCTAACTTTATTGCCCATGACGTCTTATTCAACAAGATACTCACTACTTTAGATAGTTCCTTAAACCCCGAAAAAAAGTAAAAAATTACGATATTCATTACATACTTGAAAGCCGATTCACAATGAGAGGTAAGAGCTAAACGGAATACCAAAGCACCATTATCTACGTATCAGTTTCTCTGAGCTAACAAAGGGATAGTATTTATTTTATTTACGATAATTTCAGCAATTAGAGAGTGAGTTTTATCAGTGAGATGAAAATAATCCAGAAATTCGTCTGGACTATAGGAAAAGTCTCTATCCATCAATTCGCTTTCTAAGTTGATAGTAAAGATCGTGAAGTGATTGTTTAACCCAATGAGATAATCACGCACAGCTTTTTTAACTCGCATATCTCCGGTGAAGAGTTCGTGTTCTTGTGCTTTTCGTAATAACGTGAACGCTTTTTCTCTGTTTGTTTCTTTCATGCCTTGATCGTAATACTTGTCAACAATATCAGTCTTCCCAAATGGTTTTGCGTGAATATTTCCAACAGGAGTAATGAGCAACAAAGGCACTTTTGCCTCACTACACATCTTTTGCAACAGTTTAAGATTATCTTGAAAATGGAGGAATATTTCTTTATTGTATTGTTCGTATAATGCAGTAGAGATTTCAGCCACCCCAGCCATTTGAGCTAAATTTACGAATTTTGGGCGATTAAATATTGAAAACCATTTCATATCAGGAAAAGACTTGCTTAAAGAAAAACCTTTTTGATTCGAGAAGGTAAATTTTTGACCTGTGTATCGATAACTTATTCTCAAAAAAAGATCAAATAGTCCTTCATGGTCTTTATTAATAATATTCCGATAAGCGTTATTGTAGTCATTATGACCTGTATATACAATCATAAGATCAGGCTTTACCTTAAGTCCTGTTAGGGATTGCCACGCTCGATACGTTACATTGTAAGAATCTATTCCCAATACACCAAAGTTTGTCACACGTACTTTTCGTCCATTTTCTGACTTTTTATTAAGCAAATCCTGCAAATGTTTGGGGAATGGATGTCCATCTGAAATAATGACAGAAGAACCGCCAAAAACGAATATGTTGAAATCATTGCTGTTTAAAGTTTTAAAACCTGCCGGAGGAGGAAATTGTGTTGGTTTTCGGTTTTTAAAGTAAGCAACAAGAGACGCTGTTTTATCGGTGTTAATACGTTCATTCAGTAACCTTGCATCCATTATGAATATAACGAAAAAATATAAGAGTACAGTTATGGGAATGAAAAGGACTACTTGAAAGAGAATACGTTTGATTGAGAGCTTTTTCATTTTGTTGTCTTTAAAAAACCTATATCGAGAAAGACCAAAGGAATTGATTAACTAAAGTAAAGACAACAACAACTGAAATATCAAGAAAAAGGGTAATTTTAATAATTTCACTTATCGTATAGTACCCTGCTGAATAACATATTGCGTTTGTTGGGGAACTTGTTGGAAGCATAAAAGCTAAACCAGCTGGTATTGCGACTGCAAGAGTTACGAGTTTAGGGTCGATACCGAACTTCTCAGACAAAATCAAACAAACCGGCAAAAGCAATGCTACAACAGCAGAGTTTGAAATTCCCTCAGTGAGAAAAACAGCTAAAACAACAATGCCTATAAGAATAAGAAAAGGGCTCACTGAATCATTGGGAAGAAAAAGGTTTACAAGCCAAAGTGCACAGCCCGTTGTTACCATTGCCTTTCCAATGGCAATAGCTCCGCCGTACATTAATATAATTCCCCAGTTAACATTTTCTTCAACATCTTCCCAAGTCATTAAATTAAATAAAAAAAGCAAACCAACTGAAATAATAGCAATTTCTGCTAACCCCAGTTCTTCTCCCCACACTCCCCAACAAAAAACCGTTCCAAGAAAAATAACAAGAATCAGTTTTTCTTTAAGGTTCATTCCACCCATTTCCTGAAGTTTACTGGCAATAAGTTTTGTTGCAGGGGAAATATCGTGAATATCAGGTTTGAATTTGAATTTAATAATTAAAACCCCAATAATGAGCATACACACAGTAATGGGAGATGCATATAAAAACCATTCCATGAAAGAGATTGTTTGTCCGTTGTATTCATAGAGAATTCCAATTGCCAAAGGGTTTCTTGCACCCCCAAGCAATGTTGCTACTCCTCCCATGATGCAACCCCAGGCAACAGCTAAAAAGAGGGTTTTTCCGTAACGGGAATAACCTGGTTTCAGGTGAAGAGCCCGGGCTATTTCAAGTGCAATGGGTAAATATATTGCCGCAACAGCATGTTCTGGAATAAAAAAGGTAAAGAAGGCGGAAGAAAGCATTAATCCGACAAGAAGTCTTTTGGGGGTCGAACCAAAAAGATTGAGGAAAATAAAAGCAATCCTTGTACTTAACCCGGATGTCATGATGGCTGCTGCAAGAAAAAATGCTCCCAGTATGAAAAATACTGCTTGGTTTCCAAACAGGGAAAAAGCTTCATTACTATCCATTACCCCTAAAAGCGGTAAAAGTCCAAAAACAAGAAGTGCCGTCACGGACATTGGAAGTGCTTGAGTTATCCACAGGCAAAGGACAAGAATGAATACTGCAAGGGTTTTAAATCCTTCACTTGAAAGACCATCAGGTGTAGGAAGTGCCAGAATTATAAAGAAAAAAAGAGTGGCAAAAAGAGAAATGAAAAAATTCTTGTATTCAAAAATAAAAAGGAGCCATAAAGGTCGTGAGTCAATATATTTTCCGTTATTCAATAGACTGAAATATTGAAATAAAAATTGTACTTATTGCAATTCAATCGCATTAAGTTTTTGAATATATTCTTTATGAGAAATTAACTTCATGTCAAGAAGATACTTGTAAAATTTAACCTTTTTTAATATTGAAGGTTTTAAGTTAACATCGTCTTTTTCTTTTGATAATTGAAGTGTTTTTTTTCTTTTTTCCTCAGAGGAAATATAGTTTTTCTTTCCAATTCTTTCCTTTTCCCGTTTTGAAATCGGATATTTATATACCCCTATTTCCTGAAACATTTTACTCCCCCCCAATGGGGTT
>JADGAW010000139.1 GCA_015231815.1 Nitrospinota bacterium | reverse complement strand
TAATTAAGGTGTTTCCACCCCTGCTTTTTGGTGAATGTATCGGTCCGGGAACAGCAAATACCTCCCGACCATATTCCATGGCAAAATCGGCCGTAATTAGTGCCCCACTCTTCTCTGGAGCTTCAACTACAAGGGTTCCCTGAGTAAGTCCGGCAACAATTCTATTTCTGGAGGGAAAATTATTTTTATCCGGTTTTTTTAACAGATTAAATTCTGATATGAGAACCCCTGTTTCAGAAATCTGCTTTGCCAAACCCAAATTTTCTGGTGGGTAGACATTTAAAATTCCTGAGCCAAGGACAGATAATGTTCTGCCACCATTTTCCAACGCTGCTTTATGAGCAATGGTATCAATTCCACGTGCTAAACCGCTTACAATAACAAATCCTGCAGAGACAAGCTCTTTGGTTAGTTTTTTGGCAACCAGTTTTCCATATTGGGTAGGAACTCTCGTACCAATAACCGCAATACTTATTTCATCAGCTTCCTGAAATTCCCCCTTTACATAAAGTACCGGAGGAGGATCGTAAATTGTCTTAAGATTTTTGGGGTAGTCTTCATCATACAGATGAATCGTTTTAATATTATTTTTCTGTATGAGCTCTAACTCAAGTTCCAGTTCTTTATTAACATCAAAGTCCTTAATTGACCTGGCAGTTACTTTTCCAATATCGTCAATCATACTGATTTCAAAGACATCGGCATTAAAAACACTTTTAGCATCTCCGAAATGTTTTATTAATTTCGCATAGCGTTTTTTTCCAATACCCGAAACCATATTAAGCGCTAATTCACATTCCCGCACAGAAAAATGTATGAACATGCATAAACCCCCAACTTTTTTTATATAATATATCTCTTTTAGTGAAGATTTATAATTTTACCTTATTATTCAAGAGGAGATGTCATGAAGAATATACTTTTTGCATTAACGTTTATATCAATGATAAGTTACTGCACTGTTGCAGATGCAACATATCGAACAAGAGGCTACGATGGATCATGCGCTAAAGTATCAGATGACCAATATGATTTTAAAAGTCTTCGGGAAGCATTAGACGTAAAAGTCGGCAAGGAGCAAGTCTGTGACCAAATACGAATAAAAACCGAGGTAACCCTTAATCTTCTTTTTGCAACCTATAAGAAAGAAACAGCATGGGTGACAATGTTAGATGCCCAAAAAAAGGAAACAATGGTTACCTGTACACGAACTTTCAGGGAAATCATAGGTAAATACCATTACAACAAGTGGGGCTGTGATGAAAAAGACAATTGACACTTCCCTCGAAAAACAAGAGCAACTTAACTAATATCTTTGCAAGAGGCTCTCAATTGAATTTATTACAAGGCAGAACAGTGAGATGTCCTTCGACATTCTTTCTCATTTTTTTTCTTTCATTTTTATACTTCTGCTTTCCTTTGAACGTAATCGCTACCGAGAACGCTTTTCCGGTTAATTCCCTTGAAAATAAGCTCACCCCTTACCTTCAAATATTAGAGGACACCTCAGGTGAAATGAGTTACGAGGATGTTAAGGGGAAGGAATTCGAACAGGTTGTCCTCAAAAATAAGAATCAATCACTCAATAAGAAATTCACCGACAGCGCCATCTGGGTAAAGATTCCCTTAAAAATCGACCTCAATAATACATCGTGGATGTTGGAGCAATATGATTGGTACATCAACGAACTTGACCTCTATGTGGAAAACGTATCCACGAAGGAAGTACTTACCTTTCATACCGGTAATATGCTTCCCTTTAGTGAACGGCTTTACCCCCACAATAATCTTGTTTTTCCTTTGGAATTGCAAAAAGGCAACGAATATCTTCTGTACTTAAGGTATAAGACGAAACAGCCCCTTGAGATTAAGCTTACCCTTTGGGAGTATATTGAGTTTCAATCCTATACCCAAGAACTTGAAATGGCGTTAGGGTTCACATACGGTGGATTTGTAATGATCATGCTCTATACCTTCTTATTGTTCCTCAGCCTTCGGGAAAGCACCTATTTTTATTACATCATCTATGTATTCTCAACGCTACTTACAATGCTTCATATTAACGGGGATTTATTTCGTTACTTTTATCCAGACAACCCCGAGGCGATGTTTATTGTTAGTCGATGCTACGTTTCATTGTTCGTCTTATCTATTATTCAGTTTGCCCGAAGTTTTCTGAGGGTCAACCTCCTGAGCCCATTGATATCAAAATCTCTTACCACAATTCAGGTATTTATTGTCTGCGTATTCTTGGCATGGCCATTCATACCCTTCCCGACTTACCAAGTAATTCTCTTTACTATGGTAGGAATTTCTTTTCTTTCTCTGATGGTCGTCGGGGTATATGCATTAAGAAAGGGACATAAGGAAGCACTCTTTTATTTAATTGCTTGGATACCTCCTTCCTTTACGTGCTTCTTAGCAGCCACGCGTTTTGTCTATACATTTCCTATCGACTTGAATTACCGACTTACTACGCAGAGTGCATTTCTTCTGGAAATGTGCCTCCTTGCATTTGCTCTCGCATACAGAATCAAGCTATTAAAAGAAATACAGGACAAGCAAGAGTCGTTGGTTCAATCGGAGAAAATGGCTTCTCTTGGAAGGCTGGTATCAGGTGTAGCCCATGAGATGAACACCCCAATTGGAATAGGAGTGACCGCTGCATCCCTTCTTCATGCACGAACCGATGAGATTCAAAACCAGCTGAAGAAGGGGAATTTTAAGAAGTCGTTACTTGAACAATATTTGATGAGTTGCGAGTCCGCATCATCCCTTTTGTTGAATAATCTCACGAAAATGTCTAACCTTATCACGAGTTTCAAACATGTTTCTGCCGACATCCAAGGGTATGAAAAAAGAGAGCTTGAGATCCGAGAATATATAGAGGAAATTATTGCTTCCCTTGTTCCAGAAGCAAAGAAGGAATCATTGTCTATTAACATTCATTCAGATAAGGAAATCATCATCGACAGTTATCCAGGAGCACTGGTACAGATAATTACCAACCTTGTTTCAAACGCAATTCTTCATGCATTTGATGGAAGGGATCATGGAAACATCTCAATCCACCTTAAAAAGGAAGGCAAATCATTGCTTATTATTTTTGCAGACGACGGAAAAGGTATCCCGAAGAAGAATTTGAAAGATATTTTTGAGCCTTTCTATACTACGAAGCGAAATAAGGGTGGAACTGGGCTTGGTTTGCATATTGTTTTTAATCTTGTTTTTCAGCAGTTAAAGGGTACTATTACCTGTGAAAGCGAAATCAATAAAGGAACTTCATTTAAAATAATGATTCCTCTTCGGGTATAAGGTGACAGACAAAAAAGCAAGAAAACCCAGAGCGGTCTGCTTGAAGCTCCAACAATTCGGGAAAATAAAATCATTCAATGTCCCCCGCAATGTTGGTTCAACACACTTTGAAGAAGATGGTTAACTGAACCAACCTCAATTTTATAAAGAGATGTTTATGACCCCGTGTCTTTGATGTGGGTTTTTTTCCGTAAATTTCTCGACATTTTTCCTTTTCACTTATTGATCTATTTTTGACAGAAGAAATTGCTTTATTTTAGTTCCGATAAAATACATTATCGGAGCCAATATTCATGAGAAACCTCCTCTTGGTTAACTTCTAACATCTTTCATTTTATTTTTAAATCCCTCGGAATCGCCGTAGTCGGCAAAGTCTTTATACCGAGAATGCCTGCCTCGCACTTTTTGGGCGTGCTTAATGGGACACCAGAATTCTTCGGTTTTTGAAGCGATCTCACGGGCATAAGCAATCACCCCGTTTCCATAACCGCAATACAAACAATTGAATTTTTCGATTAGATTCAGGTAGGCCAGCATATGGCGGTCAATGACCACATACTCCGAACGCTTTACTTTCTTTATTTTGTAAATGGGAAAACAAATTGTCTGATAAATCGTGACAAAAAGGTCAAGAAGGAAGATGGGAATAATGATCGAATAAATAACAGGAGCGGAAAGAATGTGGGCTACCTTTGCATCTTTAATAAAGCGATAAAGGTTTTTCTTTACCCTTCTTTGGGCGATCAGGGCATTTCGTTCAAAAAGGACTTTATTTCGCCTGATTTGGTAATTGAACTTTTCCCGCGCTTCCGTAAACTCTTTTTCAAACTCGACATCCAGTTCGATTTCAAGATTTTTAATCTTCTCGATTATTTCAGAAATCCGTTCGTTCATATCTCCTCCCACATAAATTTTTATATACCTCTATGTAAAACCGGATTAATTGTTGACAAGATGTTTTTGAATTATGAGAATTCCATAAACAATGCGCCTATTGTCTCACAAAGATACATAAAGGTTATGGAGTATTTTTTCACGAATTGACCAAAAAATACTCGACGACATTAAGGCATGATATTAAATATTTTTCCGTTTAATATTAAACCTAAACCCTGCAAGTGACTTTATTCCATTGTAATTCGTTCAGCGGTGAGTGGCTTTTCCTTTATTTTCCGTAAAGGTTGTTTCATTGAGACGGTATAAAAATCAGTCAGGCCATAGCAAGACCGTCACCCTCCAGATGCACTCTTACTTATTCATACAGCATTTTTTGTATTTTTTCCCACTGCCGCATGGACAGGGCTCGTTTCTCCCTATTTTTGGCATTTCCCTTTTAAAGGGAATAATTGATACAGGATTGGGGTTTATTATCTCATCCTCTTTGTTGTAAGGTCATGATATTTCGCTTTTGTTACCGCAAACTCAATTTCATTAAACTGAAAAATAGACATAGAGCTACTCATCGTTTTTCTGTGTTTACCCCCATTACACCTCATCCAATATCAAATCATCTCTGCTCAGGTTAATAACCATTTCATTGAACTCCACTTCAAAAAATTCCTTAAATACCATTATGCACGATTTCTTGGGCCACTTTGATTCATCGGTGTACCAATCAAAAAGCTCATTTTCAAATATCTCCTTATAGTGTTTCTTCAATGCCTTTTCCAAATCCTTGCTATCTTCTATCTGAGAAACGAGGTACACATTGCCGATGCCAATATTGAATTTAATTGACTCTTTCTATAACCATGATTAGACTCCATTGAAATTTGGAATGGAGCTTTATTGTTGTTAGAATTTATCGTGTTCTTCCGGCTCAATATCGGGAACTCTGGACATAATATCGTTGAAGCGTTCTTTGCTTGAACGATCAGCCCGTTTTTCAAGGTATTCCTCAGTAACAAGGGCGGAAATTTTTTCAGCCACGGCTGTCGCCACAAACTGGTTGACAGAAATATGATCTTTTTTCGCAATTTCCTTGGCAGTTTCATGAATGGAATCCGGTAATCTCAAACTCATAGTACTCATAATTATTCTCCTAATATATGTAAAAATTCTTTCGGGGTTATCGCTAATATCCCGAACGTATCTGCCCGAACAAAATCCTTTTTATTAAATGTAACTATATAGCGGCAACTGGCCGCTACGGCAAGCTCTAAAACCATGTCGTCTTTTGGGTCTCTCAGAAAAGGACGCCAGAGAAAGTGAATCTTCTGCTTGAGAGATATGCGACAAATATAATCGATATAATCCTGTATTTCATTGGGGGAAAATGACAATAAATCCTGTTGTAAAAAAGCCACTTTCTCATATTCCATAACTAACGGAACTGACACCGCAGGTTGAAGGTCAAGTTCCTCAAGTTGGTTCATAAGAGCATAAGAAGTTCCTCTCTTTGATCGAAGAGCGGAAATTATCACATTGGTATCAATTACAATTCGTGTTTTTTTCATTCATCAGATCCTATATGACATCTCTCTTGCCTAGTGACTGGTATTATATACGACATCACTCGCTATCAAAGCATGAAGTCTTTTACAATATAAAATGAGTCTTAACGTTGCACAACTCTTCAGAAATTCAACCTTTTTTACGTATTATCGAAAGGGCGGAACAGATCATTTACATAACGTGAAGAAACAATTTAAGCTTGAGAAAAAAAGTGATGAGAAAACTGCGCCTAAAAGTCATATTACTACCTT
>JADGAW010000138.1 GCA_015231815.1 Nitrospinota bacterium | reverse complement strand
AGGAGATTCTTCACTGATTACTCATCACCCGTCACTCATCACTTTTTTAATTTGTTGATTGGTAACAACATAGCGTTTAATTCATCTCCCCTTCCCGTAACGATCAATGGTGTTCACGCTTTTAATGCGCCTTTGTTTGAACATCTAGAAAAATTTGATAAAGAAGAAATTCCAAAACTCTTTATGGAGCATATGAGGGTCGTGTTTGAGTTGGACATTAAGCAGGAAAAAATGGGAAAACGAAAGTTTCAGGCAAACTATCTCAGACTTCTCAGGGGCTGGTTTTTTGATTCCAACAGACCAGAAGGCGGTGTTATGAAGGGTTGGGCAGAAAGTCGGTTCGGATTACCACCGATGTTTCATGGTGAAACTATCGAGAATGTAAATAGTCCGGCTTATATGATTTACCTGTACGACAAAATGCATCCACGGTTTCATAATAACGCCATCTTTTCCCAATTTGACTTGTTATACGAATATTGTCAATATTATCTGAAGGAATTTGGAAAACGAAAAGGAAGAATAAAGCTCTACCGGGGTATTAACCATAAAGGCGGGGATTCCCAAGTACTGGAAAAAAGAGACAAAAAAGTATGGGTAGTGAGAAATAATAGTTTAGTAAGCTACAGCAGTTCTGTTGAGCGGGCAAGCGAGTTTGGCGATATTATTCTCGAAGTGGAAATTCCCCATCAAAAAATCCTTTGTTTTCCTGATATCCTGCCCGGCAAACTTCCCTCCTATGAGGGGGAATATATTGTTCTTGGCGGTGACTACCTTTCCAAAGTCATCGACTTTTTTTGATGCTTATTTAGTTAAGTACGGTTTTTGTTCTTCAGAGAAATCAACGATTTTTCTTTTTTCTGTTTTTTCCCTCTCTCTTAAGGTTTCAACAAGTTTATCAATATCATAGTTATGTTCTTTTGCTATTTCATCTTTAACTTTCCAAAGCTCCTCAATAATTTCGTCTTTCATAGTTTTATATCTCCCAATAATTCTTCCGGAGTGCAAATTTCAGGACAATTATATCCGTTGGATACAATTATTTCACGAATATAAGGTTTCATTTCTGCATTGTCAATATGCCTGCAATTCCATGTTAATAAATAATCCATATTGTTTACAGAAGCAAGGGCTATATGCAAAGCATCTTCAGCAGCTTTTTCGGGTAAACTTTCTTTTTATGCATCGTCTTTCATTTAAAACTAATAATTTTACTTAATCCTTTTACATACTTTATACCACAATATAAAGAGTATTTGAGCTTCTCAAACTCTTTAAAGTCATTGACCTGTTTTGATGTAAAATTGTTCACTTTATCTACTAACTGGAGAAAATATGAACAGAATGAACATAGAGAAAATTTTATCTCACAGAAAAGAACTGGAAACCCACCCGGTTTACGAAGCAGTCAACGACATCCAACATCTTCATTGTTTTATGGAGCACCATATTTATTCTGTTTGGGATTTTATGTCGTTAGTGAAATATCTTCAAAACCGAATTGCCCCTACAACCTTTCCATGGACGCCGCAAGGTGACGGATCGGTAAAGCGGTTTATTAACGAACTGGTAATGGAGGAAGAAACAGATCAGGCAATGCCCGATAAAGAGGGTAACGAAACCTTTGGAAGTCATTTTGAACTTTACTGCGGAGCAATGACGGAAATCGGAGCCAATACCAACCGGGTGATGTCTTTTATTGATGTAGTACGAAAAAAAGGAATAAACGAGGCCTTAAGTTCAGAATATATTCTGGAACCTTCAAGAAGATTTACCACTACAACCTTTGATTTTATTAAAACGGAAAAACCCCACGTTATTGCTTCTGCCCTTACCTTTGGACGTGAGCATATCATTCCGGCAATGTTTCGGGCTTTATTAAAAGACATGAACATCTGCGATAAAGAAGCTCCGGTTTTTCATTATTACCTCAATCGCCATATTCACCTTGATGAAGATTTTCATGCACCATTATCCTTAAAACTTCTCTTCCAACTCTGTGAAAACGACGAGCAAAAATCCAGAGAAGCTGAAGAAGCTGCCTTTCAGGCAATTCAGGCAAGAATTGATTTCTGGAACGGTGTACTTAAAGCTTTAAATGAAAAGGTATAGAAAAACCGGACAAATTGATGTAGGTAAATCTCTCAATAGATTGATAACAGTAGCGTAAGAATTAAAACTTTGGGCAAATTCCGTTTTACCTTCTAAAAACCATTCATATACAACTGAACGCCTTTAAAAGCAATCAAAATGCCCACAAACCGAAGGACATATGCCGTTTGCTTTTTCAAGGTAAAGATATAACCTATCAATACTCCGGTAAGGTGAATACAGGTGGTGCCTGTCATAAACCCTAAGGCATATAAGGCTGGCGAAGCAAGGACAGGCATTTCCACACCATGCGCATGACCATGGAAAATTGCAAAAAAACCAACAAAAACCATTGTCGCCACAATCGGAGTTTTTTGGTCCATTGCAATAGCAACTCCTAACAATACAACAGAAGCAACGATCCCGTACTCAACTAATGGTACAGGTAACCCAAGTATTCCGATAATGCCCCCAATCGTCATAACAGAAACAAACGTGGCGGGAACAGTCCATATCGCCCTTCCTCCTATTTGGGCACTAATAATACCAACACTTAACATTGCCAATAAATGGTCGGGACCCATTACAGGGTGTTCAAGACCACTGTAGAATCCACCTCCGGTAACCTGGTGACAGTAACCAATTTGAGGAACAAATAAAACTGCAACAATGGTAAGAAGAATGAGGTTGAACATTACTTCCTCCTTTAAAAATTTTTATTCCTAATAATTCTATGAAAGAAAGATGTAACACTTATACCCACTTAAAGGTAAAGTTCAGCAATTTCGTAAGATTATTAGCTATTAATGGAGATTGATGATGCATAAGGAAGATATCAAAAAAGTTTCAGAAAATCAACAAATGTTGAAAGGTACAGGAGGGTCAATTGAAACATTTCAGACTTTATATCCCCTCAGAAAATTTTCAGCAGGGAAACAAAAATGTTTCATAAAGAAAGAGAGCCGGGAGGCCCATCAACATAATACATCTTCGAAATGGCGAAAAACGAAGATATATCAACCCAAATCCAATTATTAATAAAGGTTCCCGGCTCAATACTTTTAGAATTTAAGTCCATCATTTAAGATGGTAATTCAAAGGTTCAGGGGACGTTACTCGGAAACGAGTCCATTTGAAACATCCTCCAGTACTTCAGATTTCCTTATCGAAGAGAAAATACAGCACCTTGTTTTTTTAACAAGAAAAAACCTGCCTCACATGAACAATATTTATTTACTTTTCGGCAGATGCCTTATCAAATCAGGCATGGCGTAATCGCTTTTTCTCTGTTTCTGAGGCTAACTAAAGCCATGAAACTCTAGAAACAAGTCGTCAACTTGCTTTTCTATTTGTTTTTTTACCATCGGGTCGAGTTTTTTCAGCCAACGGTAAGGGATGGAGTCCAGTCCGTAAAAAGCCCCGGCAAGCATTCCGGCTAAAGCTCCGTTGGTATCAGCATCTCCACCTCGGTTTACAATACCCATTAAACAGGATTCAAAATCTCCTGTGTTAAAAAAAAAATGTAAAACAATTTTGACGGTATTGACAATATATCCGTCGGTTTCTCCCTTGTAGTTACGATAATCAAGGTACTCCATTTCCTTTTCATTCACCATGCCGTGCACTAAAGTATGCAAGGGAGCTCTTCCCCCCTCCAAAATAGTTTGAGCGGCAATTACTCCAAGAAGATATGAACCATCATCGGACTTCTTATTATTGTGGGTAATGCGACCCTGAGTAATAATCCAATCCTTGAGACGTTTTTCGTCATTCAGTTGTGCAATAACCGCAGGAAGGATTCTCATTGCTGCACCATTTCCTGCAGAATACTCCGATGGTTCCGCCACGGTTTTTTTTTTGACTAAATATCTTCTTAGTCCGCTTCTCACCGTACTACCAATATCAACGGGCTTTGAAGCCATCCATTTAAGAAAATGATCTCCCACACAATTCATGTCGAGCCCTTTTTTTTCCAAAAGAGCATCTCCCAATGCAAGGCACATTTCTGTATCGTCGGTTACCCTACCGGGCTTTAAATGAAGCCAACCACCTCCGACAATATTCCGGTGAATTCCAATTTGGGTCTTCACCTCGTTCGGCAGCATAAATTCGGTAGTCGCTCCAAAAGCATCGCCAACAGCAAAGCCGAGGTAAGATGCTAATGCCCGCTCCTTTACCTCTTGATTAATCATATGTATTCGTTATGTGTAAAGAGTGATGCGTGATGAGTGTAATCCTCCTCCCTTGGTGGGAGGAGTTAGAGGAGGGGAAATTATAAATTTAACCACCCTCTCCTAACCTCTCCCATCAAGGGAGAGGAATTATGTTTTTTGCTAGTCACTCATTTTTGATTACTCTTCACTATTTTTACGCTGCAAGTTTTTCAAATGACTGACATTTTTTTGCGCAAACCCTTGAGCAAGCCTGACAACCAATGCAAAGATCCGAGTTGGCAATTGTCATGACCATTGTGCCTTCGTCTTCATAATCGTCATCATCATCAACATCAAGGTCTGCTCTGTCAACCAATTCGAACACCCCTTCACCGCAGACCTTGTAACATCTGCCGCAGCCAAGACAGTCTTCGATATTTAGTCCGGCAATATATTCCGGAGTGTATGTGTCACCATTTTTTCTGTATCCGTATCCTAGTTCCATAATTTCTCCTTGTTTTTGAGTGAATAGTAAATGGTGAAAAGTGAATCGTTACTGATCACTATTTCATTCATCGTCATCATCGTCTTCATCAAACTTGTCGAATCGAGAGGGATCGTTACCACGCAACAGTTTATTAATCCATGGAGGGGGAGTTCCACCCAAAACATTTCTTAATTCTTCCAAAAGGTTTTTAATAACTGCTTCGTCCTTTACGACTAAAGGCTGGATTTTTTTTCTCGTAAGCCTTGCTGCTGCCGGACCTCCTATTGCTGCTGAATAGACAATATGGCAGTCTCCCAGAGCATCAATTTTTTCTAAAAGTTTATCGTCGTTGCCCTTTTCATCAAGTTCCTTGCCTGAAAAAGCAATTTTTCCAGACTTCAAATAACTTTTAGAAGAAACATCAAAGAGAAGAAACTCCTTTGCCCATCCAAAATGATCGTTAACGGTCTCGCCATCTGTGCTGGCAAAAGCGACCCTTAAGGAACCTTCCGGCACCTCAGGGTTTTTTATTTGTGCAACTACTTTCATAATTCACTCCTTTATTTAGTAATGTGTGAAGCGTTATGAGTGATGTGTAAAAACATTTACCGAACGATCAACTCATTACTCATCACTGATTACTCTTTACAATGTCGCTCTTAGCGACGAAATGTATGGCTCAGTATGCTTTACTCCTGCCATAACGGCATTGGCACAATCCATGTAAAGTCTTGCGGCACCCAGATACCCTATTCTTATCGATTGAGGTTCTCCAATTCTGTCGCTTACCGGAATTCCTGCCCTTACAACAGCAATAGACAGTTCATGTGCCAAATCTGCGACGTGCGTGCTACCAATCAGAAAATCCACAGATTCTTCAAGAAGCATATTGTGGAGGTCTCCGAGATCTCCCGCTTCAAATTTTTCTGTTTTAATACTTGAAACCACCGTTGCTTTTGCTCCAATATCCTCCAGAGGGTTTTTCCATTTTGTAATAAACTCCGGGTCACCTGCAATAGCGAATTGTTTTCCAGAAAGATAAAACTGGGTGTCAAGCAAGGTATCGAGAAGGTGCGACCTTTGTTTTAAATATCTTTTCTTAGGTTCATTACCGGAACAGTTTCGTAGCAGTTCAAAAAAAGAATCTATATCGTCCAAGGTTGATAGAGAATCAAAGTGATAGGAGGAGAGTCCTTGCTCTTTTGCGAAAGTTAAAGCCAAATCCTCCATAGAACTTCCAAGGGAAATTATGAGCTCAGAATTTGCTATTTGTTTTATATCATTTAATGAAGTTCCTCCTATTGAGCAGGGAGAGAACTCTTCTTCCG
>JADGAW010000137.1 GCA_015231815.1 Nitrospinota bacterium | reverse complement strand
TGGGTCGATGGTTGGGCACAAACCGTCCCACACACAGCCAAGAGAGATAGACAAAAAACCCTCCCAAATAACCGACCGCCCCGGCAACCATCCGCACACCACCTTGGGCAATGGATCGAATGCCGTGGGAGATGTCGCCTACTCCGTCACCCATCTCGCCAAACATCACGACTTTGACGCGCATACCCACGTTGTCGGAGAGAAGCACTCTATTTTGCTGATTCTCCACTCGCCCTTTAACCGAGGATCGGCTCTTTCTCCCCTTGGCAAATGTTTATTTTAAAAACAACCGACTGGATATGGCTCTTGATGTATGTGTTAAAGGACTGTCAAACAGACCAGCCTATCATTCAGCCCGGTTTATGCTGGGAGAAATCTATTATGCACAGGGAGAATTTGATCTGGCAGCAGAGGAACTTAAGGCGGTAATAGCTAAAAAACCAGAAAATACCGGAGCAATTTCTTTACTTGCAGAAATTTATATCCAAAAAGCTGACTTTGAAAAAGCATCAATGCACTTTAAACGGCTTATAGAGCTTAATCCTAATAACAAAAAAGCAATAGAGGCTCTTTCAATTTTACCCTCAGAAAATCAGGAACACCATGAAAAAACTGAGGTTGAAACAGAGAATCAACTAATTTCCTCTTCTCTAAAAAACCTTATAAATGATAGCGATAGAATTCTAAAAGGAGACAGCATTGCTCCGGAAAAACAAACTCCCATAGAAGCAACTGATACCGAAGATTTTTTCATGATGCCTGACTTAGAAGAAGAGGCACTGCTCATTCCCGAAACTGAAGAGGAAGAAAATGCTGAAGAAAACCACGAAACGGTTCAGGAAGAAGACAATTCTGAAACCTTCGAAATAAAACATGAGATGGAAGAAGAACTAGTATCACAAGAATCCAAAGAAGATAATGAACTGGATGAACAAGAAACAACCGAAGAAATCCCCCCCTCAATTCTTGATGAAAATGCTGCGTTAAATGAAATTAAAGATATCTTTCAAGATAATGAAGAAAAAGAAAAGGTTGAAGCACCTCTTGAAGAAGTTGCCCTCAAAAAAAATAAAAAAGTGGTAAACACCCTTGAAGGTTGGCTGGAAAAACTTGAGAACAAGTAGTCCTTTCCCATGAAACTCATTTTTGTCCCCCCTTTTGATGAAAATGGTGATGCGCATATTGCTCAAAAAGATATCCATCACATAAAAAATGTTTTACGAAAAGAAAAAGGGGATTCCATCGTTATATCTGACGGCAAGAAAAGCTATTCTGGCATAATTTCCACAATGAAAGAAAACGAAATTATAATTTCGCAACCAACACCTCTTCAGAAAAAAAGAAGTTTAGAAATAACTCTGGCTCATTCACTTATAAAAGCACCCAACATTGAGCTTTCCCTTTCTAAAGTTGTTGAAACAGGAGTAACTCTTTATCAGCCAATTATTTCCGAACGGAGTTACATGAAATCCGTTGAATTTATTCAAAAGAAACAGGAACGCTTGCTTCGCAAGATTGAAGAATCATCAAAACAATGTGGTCGTAGCAACTTGATGGAACTTGCAACACCGATTTCCCTAAAGGAATTTCTCATCAAAGAAGAAAACAAAAACAGATTAAACCTATTTCTTGAAATAAACGGAGAAAATAACTTCAGAAAAATAGTTGATAAAAAGATCAACGTTTCATCAGTCTCCGTTTTAATTGGTCCTGAAGGTGGTTTTAGTCCACAGGAAGAACAAACCATTAAAGAGGCAGGCTTTTTCTCCATAAGCCTCGGAAAACAGCTTCTAAGAAGTGAAACAGCAGCAATTGTCACAACAGGCATAATTCAGGCATTATTGGATAATTAACACTCCAATTTACTTTTTTAGATCTTATTTCTTCTGCAAATCTCCCGTTACCGTTCAAAATCATGGAGAATTTAACTCTTTTTTGCTAAAATACCTCCCTTTATTTCAACCCATTACGGAGGCATAATGTCATTTAAGACCATTGAATTCATTGAAGGAAAAGTACGATTAATAGACCAAACAAGACTTCCTCAGCATAAGGAATATATTGATTATGACAACTACAAGTCCCTTATTGTTGGCATAAAGGACATGATTGTCCGGGGAGCTCCTGCTATTGGAGTTACCGGTGCCTATGCTGCAGTCTTTGCAATAAAAGGTCTAAGTTCCGATAAAGATGCCTTCATCAATGAATTTGATAAACGGTGCATTGAAATCATTGATGCAAGACCAACAGCCGTAAACCTCGAATGGGGAGTAAAAAGAATTCAGTACCTTGCTCATGAATCACTCAAGGAAGGTAAAAGTTTTGAGGAACTTTCCACAATTCTTTACAAAGAAGCGGCGGATATTCTGGAAGAAGATATAGCCCTGTGTAAAAAAATCGGACAGGGAGCTCTCAGTTTCATCCCCGATAAATGCACAATTCTCACTCACTGCAATGCAGGAGCTCTTGCTACAGCAGGATATGGTACTGCACTGGGAGTAATTAGAGCCGCCGTTGAAGCGGGAAAAGAGGTTAAAGTATTTGCTGATGAAACAAGACCATACAATCAAGGTTCAAGGCTTACAACCTGGGAACTTATGGAAGACAATATTGATGTAACCCTTATTACCGATAACATGGCTGGTCATTTTATGAAAAAAGGAATGATTGATCTGGTGGTTGTCGGAGCAGATAGAATTGCAGCAAATGGTGATGCTGCTAATAAAATAGGAACCTATTCGGTAGCAGTCTTGGCAAAAGAAAATAACATTCCCTTTTATGTCGCAGCCCCCTACTCCACAATCGACAAAAACATTAAAGATGGTGAAGGTATTCCTATTGAGGAAAGACCCATCGTTGAAATAACGCATAGTTGTGGACAAAGGGTTACACCAGAAGGGGTTAAAGTGTTGAATCCGGCATTTGACGCTACTCCCAACAAGTACATCAGAGCCATCTTTACTGAAAAGGGAGCAATTGAAGCACCCTACATTGAAAACCTTTGGAGATAGTACGTAAGGGGTTTGAAAAGCAAGACAATTCACCGGGAAGAGATATATGAATATTTTTTTTCATTAATACTGCCTCCTGAGACCTACCCCTTTCACCCTCTTTTTCAATGCTCCATCGTGAAAAAGTTGATATTAACAGCTTAAAAGCATAGAATAACCTACTTTAAAACCAATAATTAAAACAAACATGTTTGAAGGCGCATACACCGCTATAGCTACCCCATTTAAAAATAATAGAATTGATGAAAGTTCCTTTAAAAACCTTATCGACTTTCAGGTCGAAAATGGAATACATGGAATTGTGGTCTGCGGCACAACTGGAGAATCTGCCACACTATCTACTGAAGAGCATCACGAAGTTATTGACCTTGCAATTAAACTGGTCAATAAAAGAGCAAAAGTCATTGCCGGAACCGGCTCAAATAATACTGCCGAGGCAATTGAACTTTCAAAAGCTGCTGAAAAATCCGGTGCTGACGGACTTCTCCTCATAAGCCCTTACTACAACAAGCCTACACAAAACGGGTTATATGCTCATTTCAAAAAAATTGCAGAGAGTGTCTCAATTCCTGTTTTGCTTTACGATGTTCCTGGAAGAACTTCCGTTGCAATTAACGTGGAAACAACCGCCCGTCTTTATAAAGATGTAAAAAATATTGTCGGCATTAAAGAAGCAACAGGCTCATTGGGAAATATCGTAAATCTTTTGGAACTGGTTGATGAAGACTTTAAAGTCATGTCAGGTGATGATTTTATTGTTTCTCCCCTTATGTCTTTGGGCGGTTCAGGAGTAATATCAGTCACATCAAACCTCTTACCTGCTGAGGTGGTTCGACTTTGTACATTGTGTAAAGAAAACAACTACCGTGAAGCAGCTCGGTTACAGATAAAATTAAACCAATTCAATAATGCAATGTTTGTTGAAACAAACCCAATTCCTGTTAAATACGCCCTTTATCTTGCAGGATTTTACAGCGAAGAAATCAGGTTACCTTTGACTGTTCTGGAAGAGGAAAAACAAAGTTCCATGAGGGAACTTTTACAAAAATATAATATTGAGGTAAAAAACTAATGAATATCGTAAATATAGCTGTCAACGGGGCTGGGGGAAGAATGGGACAGGAAATAATAAACGTAATTTCAAGCAGACCGGATGCAAATTTAAGTGGTGCTTTTGAAAGGGAGGGAACCCCAATAATTGGCACACAACACTTAGCCTTTTCCAAAATAAAATATGAGGTTATTAACGAAGCAACAGTAAATAACTCAGATGTCATTATTGATTTCACTGCTCCTCAGGCAACAATTCGTATTATAGAAAAAGCAGTTGATTTCAAAAAACCGCTGGTTATTGGAACAACGGGCTTAAGTAAAGAAGTAAAGGACATGATTAATATTGCATCAAAGCAAATCCCAATTGTTTTTGCACCAAATATGTCTGTGGGAGTTAACCTCCTCTTTAAACTTGTCGAGCTTGCCGCTAAAACGCTCGAAGATGAATATGATATTGAAATTATTGAGGCACACCATAAACATAAAAAAGATGCTCCAAGCGGTACAGCAGTAAAACTTGCAGAAATAGCTGCCGAAACCCTCGGAAGAAGCTATGAAGAAAATGTTCAATGCGAAAGAAACGGAATTATCGGGGAAAGACCAGACAAGGAAATCGGCGTTCAAACTATCAGGGGCGGCGACATTGTTGGAGAGCATAATGTTATGTACATCGGTGAAGGAGAAAGGCTTGAGCTTATTCATAAAGCAACAAACCGAAATATTTTTGCCAAAGGAGCCGTTCGAGCCGCTGTCTGGTTAAAAGGAAAAGATATTGGTCTTTACAATATGTTCGATGTTCTGAACCTTAAATAAACCTGTGAAAAAAGCTCTTATTACTGGAATAACTGGCTTTGTAGGAAACCACCTCAAAGACTTTCTTGAAGTAAGAGGAGAGTACGAAGTATATGGAATTACCTCCAACACCTCCAGAGTACGTAACAATATATTTTACGCAAATTTAACTGATTTTCAGGCACTTAAGAATATTCTTTCTCAGATTAAACCAGATGAAATTTATCACCTTGGAGCACTAGCCTCTCCCAAAGAATCATTTGATGCCCCTTTAATGTATCATCAGGTAAATTATCTTGGGACATTAAACCTCTACGAAGCGATCAAAGAGGTGAAATTCTCCCCAAACATTCTTTTTGTTTCCAGCTCAGAGGTTTATGGTAGCCCTTCTCAAAATGACCTGCCATTAACGGAAAAATCCCCCATTCACCCGGAAAGTCCTTATGCAGCATCAAAAGCTGCAGCAGAAATAATCTCACAACAGTACAATAAAACAGAAAAACTTAACATTAAGATAGCTCGTCCTTTTAATCACTTTGGTACTGGTCAGGATGAAAAGTTTGTTCTTTCAAGTTTTACCCGACAAATTACTGAAATTATAAAAAAAAATACAACTCCTGTCATCTATACGGGAAACTTATCTGCAAAACGAGATTTTACCAACGTAAATGATGTTGTAAGAGCCTATCACAGTATTCAAATTTCAGGAAAAACGGGTGAAACTTACAATATCTGTACAGGAAAGTCCTGTAAAATTGAGGAATGTCTGAATATCCTCCGTTCTTTTGCTGATAAAGAAATTGAGGTAAAAAAAGATAAAAATCGTCTGAGAAAATCTGATATTGAAGACTACTTTGGCTCTTACGAAAAACTAAACAAAATAACCGGCTGGAAACCGGAAATATCTCTTGAAAAAGGTCTTAAAGAATTATTTAATTACTATTTAGAAAGCTAAAAACATGTTTAAAGTAAAAATTAATAGCAAATTTTGTTCTGCTCATAGCCTAAAAGGGTATGACGGTGTTTGTAAAAACATTCATGGTCATAATTGGACGATAGAAGCGGAAGTAAAAGGCAAACAATTGGATAATATCGGAATTCTCATTGATTTCACCACCCTTCAGGAAATTGTTGACAAAAGAGTGCTGGAGCTCGACCACATAAACTTAAATGATCATTCATGGTTTAAGAAAGATAACCCGACCTCTGAAAATATTGCCCGCT
>JADGAW010000136.1 GCA_015231815.1 Nitrospinota bacterium | reverse complement strand
ATACCGCCAAGGCAGTTCCCCAGGCACCAGTTCCCAAAATACCAATGTTCATTATTGTTCTTTGTTATTTGTTGCATGGAAAACTTTTCAAGGACTGTTTTCCTAAAATTTTGCTGTAAGATTATAACCTAAATCCCATAATCAACATTCAGGTGTTAAGAGGAAAATGGAGCCTGAATTGAGTTTAGAGGTAGGTAAAATATTTTTTCTTGTGGAGCGTTCAAATAAAAGGATAGACAAGAAATAAAAATCTGAAGATATAAACTGATTCTTTATTAATAGTTCATGCGATATTCAATGAAATTGTTGCTATAAACATTCTCAAGGAATTTTGATGGAAGGATTCCCTCAACGTTTTCTTCAAGGAGTCGTTTTAACAAAGATTGTTCTTTTTTCATTTCAAAGAATACGTTTTTATCTTTAATTCCCGTAAGTTTTAAGATGGTGTTTTTTGCATCATTGAAATTTCCCAGCTCATCCACCAGTTTGAGTTTTAACGCTTGTTCCCCGGTATTTACCATTTCATTTTTTTCAATCAGAAAAACAATTCTTCGGTTAAGGGCTCTTCCTTTTTCACTTTGGTTTGAAGCGATAGGGCGATAAGGACCATACCCCTCAGCAACAAATCTTTTTCCAGGAATACCATTTTTTTCCAGTGCCATGATAACGCCAATTGCCCGGGCGGAGGAAAGGCTCCAGTTGGAATTGAATTTATCGCTTTTTATGGGAACATTATCGGTGTAACCCTGTACTCTGACAGCAAATGGCAACTTTCCCAGCACTTGAGTCATTTGTCGAATAAAGTAACGGGAGTGTTTTGAGAGTTCCGCCTGACCTGGTTTAAACAGGTATGGATCGTTATTGATGATCTTTAGTCCATTAGGGTCCATGATTGTTTGAATTTGATCTGTAACCTTATTGTCTTTGGCATACGAATCAATTTTCTTTTTAATGTCGGTCATGGTTTTATCGGTTTGCACTTCAGCCGACTGCTCAATATCTTTACTTATGGGGGAAATTTCTTTATTAAAACCATCTGAAATACCCTCAACAACTTTTTTGAATTTGGTGGGGTCAAGTTCTGAAAAGGATAAAAGCATGACAAAAAACGCCATGAGGAGAGTAACAGCATCGGCGTAGGTTACGAGCCAGTCTTCCTGTTCAATAATATCAGGGGGCTTTGGAGCTCTTTTTCGTCTGGCCATTGTTTAACCTACTTGTTGTTCGACATGTTGTCGTTTTATGAAAATAACGGTTTTTTCTTTTCCTTAGCTTCAGGAATATCTAAGTCCTTCGTTGCAATTTTGAAATGAAACCTTGGGTCTAAGAAACTGTTGAGAGCATCCTGAATTACCGCAGGATTTTTTCTTTCTGAGAGCAATACAAATCCTTCAACAAGAAGTGAATTTCTGAATTTCATCATACTCTCTTTTTGAGCAATTTTTAATGATGCAGGTTTGAAAATTAACTGGGCAACGAGAATTCCGTAGAGGGTTGTCAACAGTGCTATTGCAAGTCCTTTTCCTATTGACCCTGGGTCTGTTCCCATGGAATCAAGCATAATAATAAGCCCCACCAGAGTACCAATCATTCCAAAGGCAGGTGCAATTGATGACATGGTTTTAAGGATTTCTGATTGCACCATTGCACGTTCATAGGTTGTATCCATGAAGTTTTCCAGCATGTCCCTTAATTCACCACCCTCATAGTTCATCATCAGGAGGTTTACACCATATTTAACAAAATCGTCATCGATCTTTGTACCTTTTGTTATTGTTTCCAGAGCGGGAATTCCCTGTTTTCGTAAAATAATTGACCATTTAATAATCATTCCCACATTTTGAAAAAGAGTTTGCGGGTTTACATTCGAAGGAAACAGGATTTGCACTAACTGAGTAAGTGACCTTGTTACATAACGACCATTATAGGAGATGAAGCTTGCGGCAAAAGTTCCCCCCATTACCATGACAAAACTGGAGACACTGAAAAACATCCAATAATTGTCTGTATTAAGAACTATGGCAAAGATAAAGAGTCCAACGCCTCCAAAAATACCGCCAATAGTTTCCCATGAAATCTTCATAATTAAATGTAGGTTTAGGTATAGTTATGTCAAAAAACCAGCGTAATGCAATCCCCGTGCTAACCTTGAAAATTATACCAATAATCGTAAAGGTTACTCGCTTCTGTATGCCTTCGTAATAGGTCAAGGGTATCGCTGAATAGTATCCCTCATTGAATTGACTAAATAAATGTCATCAATTTCAATTTACCAAAGAATGTATTTGAAATTGTTTTCCTGAAAATCTCATGTCTTTTTGATAAATAAATCAATGAATGAGTTGATTTCTTCCTGAGCGTCTTCTAAAACGTAATGACCTGCATTTTCAAAACGGTGGATTTCTGCTTCGGGATAGATGGTTTCCCAACGTTTGAGGAAAATGTCGTTAAAGCAGAAGTCTTTCATTCCCCAGCAGATGAGTTTTGGGGTGGAGTTAAGAAGGGGGAGTTTTTCTTCGATTTCCTTTAAGGTATTCCAGGTTGGATGACTTGGTGTCATAGGAATATCCTGAACAAACCGTAAGGTGGCAATTCTATTTTTCCAGTTATTGTATGGCTTGATATATTGAGCTTGAACTTCCGGAGAAAGTGGTTTTTTTACCGCCATGAATAAAGCACTTTTAGCAAAGGCATTAAAACCTCTGATTGCAATATCTCCAAAAAAAGGAAGCTTACAGATGTTTATACGAAAGGGAATACGGTTGATTAAAAATGCTGCGGTGTTGAGAATAACAATTCGCTTTATTTTCTCTGGGTTTCTTACGGCAAAGCCCATGCCGATTGCTCCGCCCCAGTCATGAACAATAAGGGTTATATTCTCAAGTTTGAGAAAGTCAACAAGAAAACAAAGATTATCAATATGGTTTCTTAATTGATATGCATAGTTTTGTGGTTTGTCAGAATTACCACAGCCAATATGGTCGGGGACCACACAACGGTACGAAGATGAAAACTTCTTAACGACATTTCGGTAGTAATAGGACCATGTCGGATTGCCGTGAAGCATAAGCATGGGTTCACCTGTTCCTTCATCAACGTAGGCAAGGTTGAGGTTGTTTTCCGGTATGCTTATATGTTTATAGTTCACTTTTTATTTTCACACTAGATTGATAAAATTTTTCACTCTTCACTCTTCACTCTTCACTCTTCACTCATAGACTCCTTACCACTCAACCCCAAGCATCATACAGTTAATTCCACTGCCAATGCCCAGAAGTCCGATAAGGTTTCCTTTGTTTATTACTCCTTTTTCTTCTCCCATTGCGAGAGTCATGGGAAGAGATGCTGAGCCAGCGTTACCGAGGTGTTCAAAGGTTGAGAAATCTTTGTTTGCGTCAAGGTTTAATGTTTCATACAGAAGCTTTCTGTGAGCTGAGCCAACCTGATGACAAAAAAAGCGGTGTACAGTCTCGTTGTTCCATCCCATTTCTTTTTTTGTTAAATTCCATGTTTTTTTAGCAAGCTCTACTCCTCTTACCAAAAGCTCTTCTGAATTTGTGTTCATGCTTGTGGAAGTACTTATATTGTCTCCGGTGCAGAGGTTGTTGTGTTGAGTTGCTGAATGAGCAATCCCACCAAGGAATTTGTGGTTTGTTTTTGAAATTGAAGCGTGGGTCAATAAAACCGCAACTGCTCCTGAACCAATTGTGAGGGAGGCAAAATATGGCTTGATGCTTTTTCTGCTTAAGGTTGTATCGTTTAGAATGTCCTGAATCGTTGATTCAACAAGCTGTCTTCCATTTTCTCCTGAAACAACAAGTCCTGCTTTAATTTGACCAGACTCAATCATGTTGGCAATTAAAATCATACTGTTTAGAACTCCAAGGCAGGCATTTGAGACATCAAATATCAGGGTAGAAGAGGGAAGTTCAAGAATTGGATGAACAACCGTTGCTGTTGCAGGTTCTAAAAAATCTTTGCAGACTGAAGCATGAATTAAGCAACCAATATTATTTTTATCAATTCCTGACTTTTCTATTGCCCGTTTTCCGGCTTCTGCGGCAACCTTACTTGATGGACAATCTTGAGGAAAAAAACGACGTTCTTTAATGCCGCTCATGAGCTCAAGTCGTCCTTTGGGGAGTTTTAGTTTTTCATACACCGAAGAAAGCTGTTCCTCAATTTCAGATGAGGTAACAATTTCATCTGGGAGAAAATAGCCGATGGACTCAACACAAACGTTTTGGTATTTCATAGTAATGGGTTCAATTTTTTTTATCTCAAAAAAACAAAGGCATAAAAAAAGTTGGGAACATATGACTGATTTTTTAATTCAATCCTGTTTTCTTAGTTTTTCTTTGTGACTTAGTGGTTTTTTCTTTTATTGCCAACCTACGGATTAAGGCAGTTGATTCTATGAGCCAGCGTTCCGGCTCCAAAGCCGTTATTAATATTTACAACACCAATTCCCGAAGCGCAGCTATTGAGCATTGTCAGAAGAGGTGTAATTCCTTTAAAAGAAGAGCCGTATCCGCAATCAGTTGGAACTGCAACGACAGGTTTTGAAATAAGGCTTGCTGTCAGACCGGGCAGTACACCGTCCATTCCAGCAATGGCGACAATAACATTTGCGGTTTCCAGTTCTTCTTTAAAGGAGTAGAGTCGATGAATTCCTGCTGCTCCAATATCAAAGACTTCCTTAACCTTACTTCCACATATTCTGAGGGTTATTGACGCTTCCCTCGCCACCGGAATATCAGATGTTCCGGCAGTAATGACATACACCAACCCTTTTTCTTCACATTTTTCTGGTTCCTTGTACATCAGCGATGCATCTTCATCAAACATAATATTGGGAATGTGCTCTTTTAACTCTTCAAAAACCTCTTTTTTACAACGGGTAGCCATAAAAAACCCTGCTTTTTGGTATAAAGAGAGTGCTATTTCCTTAATTTGCTTGTGGGTTTTGTTTTTGCAATAAATGACTTCAGGTATTCCCTGCCTTAAAAGTCGATGGTGATCAACTTTTGTATGCTGTAAATCTTCAAAGGGAAGTTCCTTCAGTTGTTTTAATACTTCCTCCTCTGATTTTGTTCCTGTCTTAAAATCTCTTAAGAGTTCTTCAATAAAATTCATCTTTTGGTTCTCGTTGTAGTAATGTTTTGAGTGAATCATGGACATTTTTCTGTTCATAAATAATCCGGTACACTTCCGTTGCAACTGGCATTTCCACCATATATTTTCTTGCCATTTTCATAATTGACTGAACGGTAAAAACCCCTTCGGCAATGGAACCGTTTTCTTCAAGATATTGATGATAGTCCTTACCTTGTCCCAGGTAAAGTCCTACATTTCTGTTTCGACTCAGATCTCCGGTGCAGGTTAGAATTAAATCGCCATACCCTGAGAGTCCCAGAAAGGTTTCCGGGTTTGCTCCAACTTCTTTTCCAAGTCGCATAATTTCTGCCATTCCTCTTGTTATAAGAGCAGATCTTGCGTTATGTCCAATTCCCAGACCATCAGAAATCCCAACAGCAATGGCATAAATATTTTTTAAGGCACCGGAAAGTTCAACACCTTTAATATCAATATTTCCATAACTTCTAAAAAGGTCGGAAGAAAAAAGGTTGATGAGTTTTTTTACCAGCTCTTCGTTTTTTGAAGCAATGGTTGTTGCTGTTGGTTTTTTCTCGGCAACTTCTCTGGCAAAGTTAGGTCCCGATAAAACTGCCAGATTCTCATCATTGATTTGAGGAAAAATATCCTTGAGGATTTCTGATGGAAACTCAAGGCTTGTGTATTCTATACCTTTTATTACGGAAATAAAGGATGCGTTTTTGCTAAAACTCATTGAGCTCTTTTCAAAGGTACTTCGTAGGAAATTTGTTGGTATGGCAAAGAGATAAACATCCTGTCCACCTATGTTTTCAAAAGAATCTGCAACCTGTATAGATGAAGGAAAGGGTATGTTTTTTAAATGAAATATATTTTCTCTGGCATTTTTGATTCTTTTGTTTTTTTCTTTATCTCTACCGGAAATAGTTACACAAAAACCGATATTTGCCAATAATACCGCCAAGGCAGTTACCTAGGCACCAGTTCGCACAATATC
>JADGAW010000135.1 GCA_015231815.1 Nitrospinota bacterium | reverse complement strand
TTTATTGATTACTTTCACCGTAATTACCTCACCGTATATAAAAACTTTTATGTAAATAGGCTTAAACAATGTAAAATGGTTCTTCTTTTTTAACAAAACAGAAAAAAAATGGACCCATATGAGCTCTTGGATAAAGGTTTTATCGTAATGGTTCTTGGAATGGGAATGGTTTTCCTCTTCCTGACTGTTTTAACCTTTGCGATGAATTTTATTCAATTTATTGCATCAAAATTCGAAACTGCTCCTACTCATACAGCAGTGGAAACCCATTCGCAGGCAAATGACAAAACTCAGGTAGCTATTGCTGCAGCAATTGCTTTACACCTGAAAAAAAAGGGATAAGAAGCATAACACTATGCTCATTTTTATGTTTAAACATAGCAATCAGGAGTAATGTATGACTGAAACAAATTCAAAGGTTGGCTCCAAAAGAGTAAAAATTACCGATACCATATTACGAGATGCTCATCAATCGTTGTTGGCAACCCGTATGCGTACAGAAGATATGCTGCCCATCTGTGAAAAATTGGATGAAGTAGGCTTTTTCTCTCTCGAAGCATGGGGAGGAGCTACCTTCGACAGTTGTATTCGGTTTTTAAATGAAGACCCGTGGGAAAGACTCAAAGCACTGAAAAAAGTCATTAAGAAAACCCCTATCCAAATGCTGTTAAGAGGTCAAAACGCAATTGGGTACCGCCATTATGCAGATGATGTCGTTGAAAAGTTTGTGGAAAAATCTGCTGAAAACGGTGTGGATGTTTTTAGAATTTTTGATGCTCTCAATGATATTAGAAACCTCCTTACCGCAATTAAAACAGCAAAAAAATGCGGGAAGACCGTTGAAGGAACAATTTCCTATACTGTCAGCCCTGTCCACAATGAAAAGGTTTTTGTTGAATTTGCAAAACAACTTCGAGACGAAGGTTCTGACATTATCTGCATCAAGGATATGGCCGGGCTTCTTTCCCCCTACGCAGCATTTGAACTCGTCTCAGCAATCCGTAAAGAAATTAGTATTCCTATCCATATTCACAGCCATTGTACTGCTGGATATTCTCCCATGAACTACCTAAAAGCAATTGAGGCTGGAGCAAATATCGTTGACTGTGCTAATTCAGCTATGTGTATGGGAACTGCTCAAACCTCAACTGAAGCTTTTGTTGCAACCTTACAGGGTACAGATTATGACACAGGACTTGATCTGGAAAAACTTTCAGAAATAACAGATTATTTCACTGAGGTAAGAAAACATTACGAAGAATTTGAGTCGAAGTTTACCGGAGTTGACATAAACATTTTAAAAAGCCAAATACCGGGTGGAATGATTTCCAATATGGAAAGTCAGTTAAAACAGCAAAACGCCTCAGATAAGCTTCACCTTGTTTTGGATGAAGTACAAGCGGTGAGAAAAGATCTTGGGTATATTCCTCTGGTTACCCCAACATCTCAAATTGTTGGAACTCAAGCCACATTGAACGTCTTAATGGGTGAGCGTTATAAAAATATTGCTGGTCAGACAAAAGATATCGTAAGAGGTATGTACGGAAAAGTTCCTGGTGAAATTTCTCAGGAATTAAAAGATAAGGTTTTAGAAGGTGAACCTGCTTATACAGAAAGACCAGCAGATAAACTTGAGCCAGAACTGGAAAATGCCAGAAATGCAGAAGAGGCAAAGGATTTAATTAAATCAGAAGAAGACCTTTTAAGCTACGTTTTATTCCCACAGGTAGCTGTGACCTTCTTTAAAAACCGTGGTAAAGAAGTTCCAGCAGAAACAACTGCCAAAAAAGTCAGCGGAACTGGTCATTATCAAATTTCGATTGACGGAGAAGCTTTTCATGTTTCTGCTACGGAAATTGATTCAGGAAAAATAACTGTTGACGGAGTCACCTACTCCGTTGACATTCAGGAAACAGAAGCAGGAACGAAACCTGCTCCAAGTGGGGACAGCAGTTCATCAACCCCTGTTGCTTCAGGTGAAAGCACTGATGTTCACGCTCCCATGCAGGGCTCAATATTTAAAATAATAAAAAATGTCGGGGAAAAGGTAAAAGAGGGTGAAGTTATTATTATTCTCGAAGCCATGAAAATGGAAACCGAAGTTAACGCTCCCTGTAGTGGTAAAGTTACCAGCCTTAAAATGAGCGTTGGTGACAGCGTTACATCAGGTCAAGTCCTTATGACAATCAATTAATAATTCAACCAATATGCTTGAATACACATCTACCTCCAAGAAAATCCTTTATGGAATTTGTCTGACCGTTGCAGTAATTATTCTGTTTGACTCACTTCTCACTTTGACTGCTTTTGCAAATTCAGGAGCAAGCTCAAACGGTGAGAACAAATTTACCACCATAGAGGGAGGTTTTTCCCTTATGTCGAGTCAAATGGGTATTTTGTATTTAAGTTGGAAAACTATTGTTACCGTTCTTGTTGGGTTCCTTCTGTTGTTTCTTGCCATTAAAAAAGAGTATGAACCCCTTCTGCTTTTACCCATTGGAACGGGAATCGTTCTGACAAACATTCCTTTAATTGGAATGATGGAACCCCATGGAGTGCTTTGGTATATTTATGAGGTTGGAATTAAAACTGAGATGTTTCCTCTTTTGATTTTTCTTGGAGTTGGTGCCTTAACGGACTTTGGTCCTTTATTGGCAAACCCAAAAACTGCACTATTAGGAGCGGGAGCTCAATTTGGTATTTTTTTCACCCTCATTGGTGCCTTGAGCTTTAATATTATTCCCGGATTTGATGCTATACACTTCACACTTCAGGAAGCTGCAGCAATTGGTATTATTGGAGGAGCAGATGGCCCAACATCTATTTATATTGCCTCAAAACTGGCAGATCATATGTTAGGTGCGATAGCAATTGCAGCATACTCCTACATGGCATTGGTTCCCATTATTCAGCCCCCGATTATTCGGATGCTTACCACTGAAAAGGAAAGAAAAATTAGAATGAACCAGCTACGCCATGTTTCCAAACTGGAAAAAATTCTTTTTCCCCTTGTTACTATTTTCCTTTGCGCAATGTTTGTTCCATCAGCAACGCCACTTATTGGTATGCTGATGTTTGGAAACCTGCTGAAAGAGTCAGGTGTTGTAGAAAGACTATCCAAGGCTGCACAAAACGAGTTACTGAATGTTACAACCATTTTTCTTGGACTTGCAGTAGGTGGCACGGTTTCGGGAGAAAGTTTTCTTAATTTTCAAAATCTGGGAATTATGGCACTTGGACTTATTGCCTTTACGATTAGTACAATGTCTGGAATACTTATTGCGAAAACCATGAACTTCTTTTCAAAAACGCCAATTAACCCAATGATTGGTTCTGCTGGAGTTTCCGCTGTTCCAATGGCGGCACGTGTTGTTCAAAAAGAGGGAACAAAAGCAGACCCTAATAACTATCTTCTCATGCACGCCATGGGACCAAATGTTGCCGGAGTAATTGGCTCTGCTGTTGCGGCTGGTGTTATGATAGCTCTACTTTAACTTATTTAAGTACAATGATATCTTTCCTTATAGGACTCAAAGGCTGTGGAAAATCAACATTAGGAAAGGAAGTAGCAAAGTTGTTGCATAAAGAATATGTTGATACAGATAAACTTATTGAAGAAATTTATTTCAAAGAAAAACATTCCCGCTACTCCTTTCGTGAAATATATGAATTAGAGGGAGCAGAGAAGTTTATGGAGCTTGAGGCAGAAGCGTATCATCAGTCAATTAAGTTAGATAAGGCAATTATCTCCTGCGGTGGTTCATTACCCTTAAATAAAAAAATAAAATTTGAAGCAGGAAAGAAAAATAGAAAAATTATTTATATCTATGTAGAAAAAGAAACACTAAGAGAGCGCCTGCGAGAAAATGGAGCACCGGCATTTTTTGACCCAAATGATTTTGATGGAAGCTTTGAAAAAATGTGGGAAGAACGGGATGCTGCTTATAAACAGGTTTGTGATTATATCTTTGATAATAGTGTAGATGGTGTTGAACAAGCTAAAGGGCGATTTTATAACCGAACTGTCAGTGAAATTATGAATAAGGAAATTGCCTTTGAAAATGTAGGCGATTAGGTAATCGGGGGCCAATTCAAATTAATATACCATGAGTGATTTTTGTGCACTAACCATTTCTGAGGCTAAAGAAAAACTTGAGAATAAAGAGTTTACCTCAATAGAACTTACCAACGCCTACCTCAATAGAATTAAAAAGCACGATAAAGATATAAACGCCTTTATATCGGTTACTGAAGAGTTAGCTCTTCAAATGGCTAAAAGTGCCGATGAAAAAATCCAAAAAGGAGAAAAGGGTGACTTACTGGGAATTCCCCTTGCCATAAAAGATTTAATAAACGTAAAAGGTATTCCTTCAACCTGCGCTTCAAAAATCCTTACCAACTTTGTTTCCCCTTTTGATGCAACGGTAACCAAAAAAGTTAAAGATTCAGGAGCAGTAATTCTCGGCAAGCTGAATATGGATGAATTTGCCATGGGTTCTTCCAATGAAACATCCTACTATGGAAATGTTAAAAACCCATGGGATAAGGAACGTGTTCCCGGAGGTTCATCAGGTGGGGCTGCTGCTGCACTACCAGCTCAGTTTGCTGCTGGAACACTCGGAAGTGATACCGGTGGTTCCATCAGGCAACCAGCTGCTCTTTGCGGCTGTGTTGGACTAAAGCCAACCTACGGCAGGGTTTCCCGTTTTGGAATGATTGCTTTTGCATCTTCTCTGGATCAAATAGGTCCCTTTGCAAAAGATGTTAAAGATGCAGCATTATTGTTGCAAGTTATTTCTGGAAAAGATTCTTTTGATGCAACGTCTGCAGATATTCCCGTAGATAATTATTATGATTCTTTGGAACAGGACATTAAAGGGATGAAAATAGGTGTTCCCAAAGAATATTTTATTGATGGACTTGACCCGGAAGTTGAGAAGTCAATTCATAACGCAATTGATGTGTATAAAAGCCTTGGAGCAGAAATTATTGATATAAGCCTTCCCAACACAAAGTATGCGGTTCCCACCTATTATGTTATTGCTCCTTCTGAGGCATCATCAAACCTTGCCCGTTTTGATGGAGTTAGATATGGCTATAGATCAGAAAACTCTCATGACCTTCATGAAATGTATTTCAATACAAAAAGCGAAGGTTTTGGAGCAGAAGTTAAAAGAAGAATTATGATTGGAACATTTTGCTTAAGTTCCGGCTACTATGATGCTTACTATTTAAAGGCACAAAAAGTAAGAACCCTGATTAAAAAAGACTTTGATGATGCCTTTCAACAATGTGATGTCATTGCAACACCAACATCTCCAACAACTGCTTTTAAGTTTGGGGAAAAGATGTCTGACCCCATGAGCATGTATTTATCTGACATTTTTACTATTTCCGCTAACCTTACAGGAATTCCGGGAATGTCTATTCCCTGCGGTTTTTCAGGTAATAACCTTCCCATTGGTTTGCAACTTTTGGGGAAATCATTTGATGAATTAACCCTCTTAAGGGCTGCACACCAATTTCAAATCAATACTGGTTTTCATAAACAGTTTCCTTCTTTATAGTTCGGGCTTCTTTATTTCACAATTGAAAGAGAAATAAACCTTCTATTTCTCCTTAGTAACGTGTGTGTTTATGGTTAAAGAATATTGTAATAAGCTTTTCCACAGACTTTTTCCTGAAGAAACAGCTACCGATGATATAGCACCTCTCAACCGTCTATATTTCTATTCTTTTTTTTACCTCACAATAATTGTTTCTGGGTATATGGCTTCAAGAGCAGGTCACCTGCCAGAATATGGGGGAGGTCAATGGCTTTTTTACGCAAAATCATTAGCTGCCGGAGGAATTCCATTTCAGGATTACTATTTGGACTATGGCCCCTTAATGGCTTACAGTTTTTGGGTTATTTACGAACTTTTTGGGGAAAATAGTTTTGCCGTGCATTTAGGTCTGAACTTAATCTTTCCTTTAATTGCCTTTATTTTTTATCACATAGCATCAAGAGAAATTTTTTATGATTATCGCTTTCGTTACGGCTTTCTTCTTGTTGTTTGGCTTCTTAACCTTCACGTCATTGCCAACATTCCTGCCATTAGCGTTCCCTTAG
>JADGAW010000134.1 GCA_015231815.1 Nitrospinota bacterium | reverse complement strand
TTGATACAACATCAAGAGTAAACTTTACTCTATTCTATTAATCTGTTTTCTTCCAAAACAATTCATCAAGCATCTTTAAAAATTTAGAGACATTTACCGGTTTAGTCATATAACAGTAAAATTCAGCTTCCCTTCCCTGTTTAACCTGATTCTCCATTGCGTTTGCTGTTAGGGCAAGTATTGGTACGTCGACAAGGTTCGGGTTACAATCCAACCTTTTTTTTACCTCATAGCCATCAATATCGGGAAGGTTGATATCCAACAGCACCAGATCAGGCCTTAATTCCTCCGCCATTTTGACACCCTCTTCTCCCTTCTCTGCAACAAAAAGCTCTATCGCCGACCTTCTTTTGATAATTGACTTCATTAAGGTAATATTTGACTTATTGTCCTCAACATAGAGAATTTTTACCTGTTTATTGCGATCAATTGCTTTTGTTTTCTTAACACCGTCTTGTTTGTTTTGGTTTAGGTCTTGTGAAGTTTTATTTAGTACAACGGTAAAAATGCTGCCTTCCCCCACCTTGCTTTCAACCAACAGTTCCCCTCCCATAACTTCCATCAGTTTTTTTGTAATGGTCAACCCTATCCCCGTTCCCTCGATATTTGTCGCTTCAACTCCCAATCGATTAAAAGGGTCAAACAGGTGTTGAAGCTTTTCCGGAGGTATTCCCATTCCGGTATCTTTTATATGAATAGCAATACATTCCTTCTCCATTTGATCAACACTTATTGTTACAACGCCCTGAGGGCGATTATATTTAAGGGCGTTTGAAAGAAGGTTGACTATAACCTGTTTTAACCTGGTAGTATCTGCAGAGACTAACAATTCTTCATGTACCTTCACCTCATTAACGAGTTTAATTTCGAACCTTTGAGCAAGGGACTGGACAAAAACACAAGATTCTGAAATCAGACCCCCAATGTTAACCGGCTCCATTGAAACAGTCATTTTCCCCGCCTCAATTTTTGAAAGGTCAAGCACATCATTAATAAGAGACAGGAGATGTTCACCCGACTTCAGAATATGTTCAACAGCATTCTGGTGTTCCTTTACCAAAGGGAGTTCTGGATCAGACTCCATAAGTTGTGCAAAACCAAGGATTGAGTTAAGAGGTGTTCTGAGTTCGTGGCTCATACTTGACAAAAACACCGACTTTGCTTTGTTTGCATTTTCGGCGTTTTCTTTAGCGACCATCAACTCCTCAGCATTCTTTCTCAATTCTTCTGTCCGTTCAGCTACTTTGTATTCAAGGTTTTCATTGGCAGCGTTTAGTTCTTCAATCAATGTATTTATTGAACCTCGCATCTTTTCAAAGGAATCCCCCAACTTGCCTATTTCATCATTTCCCGAAACTGGGACATCAATATTTAAGTCGCCATCAGCAATCTTTCCTGCTGTTTCACTTAAATCAGTAATCGGACGGGTTATTTTTCGGGTAAATAGTATTGCCGCAAAAGAGGACAGGAGTAAAGCAAGCAATAACAGACCTAACTGAATAACCGACTGTTTAGTAACCTCCCACAGAGCTTTATCTTTGCTAACCCTGCTGACAAAGACCCAATCAGATGAATGAACACGTGCATAAGAAAGCCAATATTCAAGACCATTGGCAAAGGTGACTTCAACAACTCCATTTGAATCTGAAGCAAATAATTCCGAAAGATCCTTTTCGGTATTGTTCTTCAGTTCAACCAATGAATGCCCCAACGGTTTTCCGATAAGTTCCTTATTCGTATGGAAAAGAATGTTTCCCTTATTACTGAATATAAAGAAATCTTTTTCGTCCATTGAAACACCAACAAATTCTTTTAAATCCGACAAATCAATATCGACAGTAGTAACACCAATTATCTTACTATTGCTTTTAAAAGGGACTGAGTATGTTGTCATGAAAATATTTCCTGCCCCCTCGTCAAAATATGGTTCGGTCCACAAGGGTTGACCAAAGGTACGGGGATAAACATACCATTCATATTCCGGAGCAGTATAGTCATAAGACTCCGCACCAATATCAATAGATTTAATTCCTTCAGGAGTCCGGTAAACATAAGGTGAAAACAGGGTTTTATTCTTATAAACATCTGGTTCAAATGCAATTGCTGCTCCGTAAATAAAGGGAATTTCCTTTACATTTTGTTCAAGAATTTTATAAAGAGTATTTTCTTCAAATGACCCGGAATAGGAAAGTATGTCGGCAGTTGTTTCAGCAACCTGTGAAATTTCCCTTAGCCTTGCGTCCAACTGTCTTGCATAATTTAATGAAGTTTCACTAATATGTCGTTTTACTTCCTGAGCAGCGTATTTAGCCGTTAACCAATTAGCGTATCCAAGTATGAGAACTATAACCAAGAAGGTGGGAAGAATTATATAAAAAAGTATCTTTTGCTTTAGCGTCTTCTGCCAACGCATCGAAAGTACCATGAGACTAATAATCAACAGGGAAACAAATCCAAAAACTGGAATGACTTTTAAACTTTCGCTACCTGTTTCCCCGCTACTTTCAGTTTCTTTATCGCTTACCGTTATTTCTCCATTGCCCTTGATTGATATCCATTTATTATAAATTTCCTTTTGTTTTGAAGCAGAAATAGAGTTTAAGGTTTTGTCAAGGATATTCACGAATATCGGCCAGTCTTTACGGACGCCAAATCCCATTCTTCCGGAACTAACCCCAGCTTTTGAAGCAACTTTTAAGTTTAGGAGAGAATATTTTTGCGTAAGATAGGCACCTACGCCAAGGTTAACAATGGCTGCTTCAGCCTCACCAAAAGCTACTGCATTCAGGGCTTCAAAAGGGTTTGTAACGTAAAAGTGATCTATGTCGGGGTATTTGTCAACAACCTCCTCAAAATAATAATAGTCTTTTACCAATGCTACTTTTTTTCCGGTTAAATCTTTTAAACTATTGACCTTTTGATAATCGTTTTTTGTCATAAGAACAACCGGGACATCGATGTAGGGCTGAGTAAAGTTCATATATTTACTGCGTTCCGGTGTCTTTGCAACCACTGACAGAACATCTATTCGGTCAGATTTAATACCTTCAATTACCTGACTCCAGCTTAACCCCGTAACAAGTTTTATTTTGATACCAAGAATATCATTAATTAATGCAATATAATCGGCAGCAAGACCCTCTTGTTCCTGATTATTATTAATAAACTCAAAGGGAGGGTATGAGGGGTCGCTTCCTAATCGAATAAGAGGATGTTCCTGCAACCATAATTTTTCTTCGCTGGTCAGGTTTAAGCCTTTTGGATCTTTTCCTGCATAAACATTAAAACTGAACGCAATGATATTGAATAAAATTAAGACCAGTAAACAAATATTTTTTCTTCCTAAATGTTTCATACAATGAGATTTCAACGTGTTCATGATGTTAAACATGTTTTCTTACAACACTCCATCATGTCAGTATTGATCAATTATTATTACTCCAACAAAGTTCGTCGAGTATATCCAGAAATTTAGCTACATTCACGGGTTTCGTAACATAACGGTAAAATCCTGCTTCTTTTCCCCTTTCCACTTGTTCTTCCATTGCGTTAGCTGTCATAGCAATAAC
This sequence comes from Nitrospinota bacterium, assembly GCA_015231815.1. Lineage (GTDB taxonomy): Bacteria > Nitrospinota_A > JADGAW01 > JADGAW01 > JADGAW01 > JADGAW01. Next base: position 2,565 of record JADGAW010000134.1, on the reverse strand, counting down.
AGGAACGCTGGAAAGTTCCTGATGATTGTCAAATCGTTTCTTTACCTCATAGCCATCTATATCTGGAAGGTTGATATCCAATAACGTCAAATCAGGTTTTACTTCTTCTGCCATATTAATTCCCTCTTCTCCATTTTCAGCTATATAAAGGGCTACTGACGGTCTTCTCTTAATAATTGTCTGCATCAATTTTATGTTAGCTTTATTGTCTTCAATGTACAATATTTTTACAGGCTTTTCCCGGTTTATGGCTTCACTGCCACGTTCTCCCTCCTTGTTCTGATTATTTTTGGTTTCGTCAAGGCTTTTTTCAAGAACAACCGAGAAAATACTCCCCTCTCCTTCTTTGGTTTCAATCAACAATTCACCATTCATTACTTCTACCAGTTTTTTCGTAATAGTCAGCCCTATTCCTGTCCCTTCAATATTCAATGCTTCTACACCAAGACGGTTAAAAGGATCGAAAAGGTGCTCGAGTTTTTCTTGAGCTATTCCCATGCCCGTGTCTCGAACATGAATTACGATTTTCCCGTCTTCCTTCTCTTCAACACTTATTGTTACAGAACCCTTTGGTCGATTATATTTAACTGCATTGGAAAGAAGGTTAACTACAACCTGTCTCAATCTGGTAGCATCAGCGTTAACGTAAAGTTCCTTCGAAAGAGCCTCATTGACAACTTCAACGTCAAACCTTTTAGCAAGAGACACGATAAATAAACAACATTCAGCAATCAAGTTTTCCAGATTTACCGGTTCTATTAAAAAAGTCATCTTACCCGCCTCAATTTTAGAGAGGTCGAGCACATCATTAATCAATGAAAGAAGGTGTTCCCCTGACCTTAAAATATGGTCTACAGCCTCCTGATGTTCCTTTGGCAAAGGGAGTTCTGGATCAGACTCCATAAGTTGTGCAAAACCCAGAATTGAATTCAGAGGCGTCCTGAGTTCATGGCTCATACTGGATAAAAACTGTGATTTTGCTTTGTTTGCAGCTTCAGCAGATTCCTTGGCAAGCTTAAGTTCTTTTTCAGCACGTTTTGAATCCTCTGCTTCTAACGACAGAGAAATCAAATGGCTGGCATTCATTGCAAAATCTACCTCTTCGTCAGACCACTCCTTTATTGGTCCAACATGTTCGACAAAAAGTACGCCAACCACATATCCTTTTCTCCATACCGCCACACATAATAATGAAGTTATTCCGAAGGGTTCTAAATATTTTTGTTTTAACTCTGAAGAAGAAATATCATTTTGGGCATCCTTTGCACAGATTTGACGATTATTAATAATTTCATTGAAAAATTTCGGGTATAGCGATTTTTCAAGTTTAATGTCACCTTCAAAAAAGTTCTTTGATTTAATATAAACTGTTTTACAGCTAAGAGTTGATCCTGTCTCATCAAAAAACCAAATTCCTGACCGTTCAACTTTTAGGATTTGACTGATAAGCTCTACAAGTCCTTCAAGGTGGGAGTCAATATCTTCAAACTCCAGTTGGGCCATTTGCAATAATTCATTCTTAAAGAAAACGGATTGTTCAGCTTTTGATTTTAAAGCTTCTTCATAGGATTTTCTTTTGGTAATGTCTCTGGAAACCCCTAAAACTCCTGTAATATTGCCTTGAATATCAGTAAAAGGTATTTTGTTTATTTCAAACCAACGTATATTTCCATCTTTGTCGATAAGCGGAACTTCATGTCCCAACCTTTTTTTCCCATTTTTAATAACCTTCATATCGTCAACACGATATTTGTCAGCAAATTCTCTTGATGTAATATCGTAGTCACTTTTTCCAATAATACCTTCCGCCTCCTTAAGTCCGGCGTCTATGGCAAAGAGCTTATTACAGCCTAAATAATTAAGGTCTTTGTCCTTCCAGAAAACCTGCACAGGTATGGAGTCCAACACCATCCTCAACATATTTTTAGATTCTTCAAGCTTACGGTTGCTTTCCTCTAATGTAATATTAACAGTATTGTCATAGGCAGTTAAGGCAAAGACTGAAACAATAATAATCATGGATACCAACGTTATCACAATGGCTAGCACATTATGACTTACGTGAATATGCCCTAACCCACCGGCAGTTTCATGAGTTAAGATAAAGATTGTGCCTCTCATTGAAACATAATGCATTCCGCAAATTCCTATAGTCATAGCGATCGACGCATAGATTTTTGCTCTTGAGAAAACTGTATATATTTTTGGTTTTCCCATTTTCATTAATATCCAAACCGAAGTAATGGCACCAGTTATTGCAATGAAAGACGAAAAGAAAAAAGAGTGAGGAAGGTGTGAGATTGAAATTCCGTTTTCAACAGAATACATCGAGACATAATAGGTAAATATTATTCCCAATGCGAATATAAAACCACTTACAATTATTCCAATGGAAGAATTGCCCAGTTTTTTATAAGCAGTTAATGCAGACAGAGCAAAGAGAAAAGAAATAAAGAGTGCAATAACCCCTACTCCAAGGTCAAATTCTACAGACGTTGGCATTCTATACGCCAACAAACCGGTAAAGTGCATTGACCAAACTCCAATACCAATAATTGAGGCGTA
>JADGAW010000133.1 GCA_015231815.1 Nitrospinota bacterium | reverse complement strand
TCTTATAATTGCAGGGGATGTTGTAGAGCATCTTGAAAAAGAAAAAGCAGTTGAACTTCTTGATAATATCTATGGACGGGCAACAAAAGGTTTTATTCTCAATCTTCCCATTGGAGAGGAATGGCTTCGTGAATGTGAGCATCATGAAAATAAGCATGAAGCTCATTTATCCTGGTGGGACATGTCTGATTTTGAAGGCTTGAAATATGATGCCAATATTTTTGAAATGGTTAATGGCTCAAAATATTCCATTATTTGGTTTTCAGAAATAAACCTCAACTACAACCGTTTATTAAGAAAAGCAGATAGATTCTTAAACACCGGGGATATTGACTCGGCGGCACCTTTTATTAAAGAGCTTATTGACCTGTTTCCTGACGAAACCGCTCCTTATTTGTTAAAAGTTGAGATTTTATTGGGACATAAACTCTTTGATGAGGTATATAAAACTCTCGAAACTCTTATTGAAAGAGTTCCGCAATATGCAGATGGTTACATCTTTTATCTGGATATTCTTCAAAAAACAGGCAACAATGAATTATTACACAAAAAGGCTGCTGATTTTATAAAGCTCGATTTTCCCCAAACGATAAAAGAGCAAATTCAATCAAAGATTTCATAAAAGTTAATAACCTTCTTAATAAAATATGCAACTAAAATCTGGGTCACATATACATCTCATGGGCATTTGCGGTACAGCAATGGGAGGTCTTGCAGGAATGCTCAAGGAAATGGGCTATAAAGTGACGGGTTCTGATCAAAATGTTTATCCCCCCATGTCAACACAACTGGAAGAACTTGGTATTGAACTAATGGAAGGGTATAAGCGGGAAAACCTTAACCCAAAACCTGATTTTGTTATTGTTGGGAATGTTATTAGCAGAACTCATGAAGAGGCTCAGGCTTTGTTGGAGTCAGATATTCCTTACACAAGCCTTCCCAAGGCAATTGGAGAATGGATTATTGACTGGCGTACCAGTATTGTCGCTGCCGGAACTCACGGGAAAACCACCACCACTTCCATGATGTCATGGATCGCTGAGGTTTGTGGAAAAAAACCTGGATATATGATTGGCGGAAGACCTGTAAACTTTTCTAAAAGTTTTAAGCTGCCGGGAGGGGATTACTACGTTATTGAAGGGGATGAGTATGATACTGCTTTCTTTGACAAGGTTCCTAAGTTTATTCATTACAAACCAAAAAACGTTATTCTCACCAGTGTGGAGTTTGACCATGCAGATATTTATCGTGACCTGAACCACGTTAAGGAAGCCTTTTATACCTTGATGGATATTATTCCGGAAGATGGAATACTTGTTTGTTTTGCTGAGGACAATAATGTTATGGAAATTAAGGAAAAAGCGGCTTGCAAGAAGGTTCTGACTTACGGTTTTGAGAAGGGCGATTATCGGGCTGAAAATGTTCAAATTTTTGAGGAATTCTGTACCTTCGATGTTTTATTTCTTGGAGAAAAAATAACGACAATTCAGCTTCCTGTCTTTGGACAACATAACATAGCAAATGCTTTGTCAGTTTTTGCTCTAACTGAGGCAATGGGTTGGGAAAGAAGCGATGTTCTTGAAGGGTTTAAAAGTTTTAAAGGGGTAAAAAGAAGACAGGAAATTATTGGAAAACCTAACGGTATTACGGTTATTGACGATTTTGCTCATCACCCCACGGCGGTAAAGCTTACTCTGAACTCTATTAAAGAACGCTACAAAAAGCGGAAGACCTTTGCTGTTTTTGAACCGAGGTCGGCAACCAGCAGAAGAAATATTTTTCAACAGGATTATTTAGACGCATTTATCGGTGACTGGACAGTTGTTATTGCAAAACCCTTCAACCAAACCAATATTCCTAAAGAAGAGCAATTCTCCTCAGAAAAGCTCATAGATGATTTGAAAAAGTCTGGAACAAGCTGTCATCTTAGCACTTCTACTGACGATATTGTCAGCTACCTAAAACAAAACTCCCAACCAAACGATGTTATTCTCATCATGAGTAACGGTGGTTTTGATGGTCTCTACCAAAAACTGCTTAAAGAATTAGGTTAAACACTAATCCTCATAAACTTTTTTGTACGAGCTATAAAGGCTTGGGGAATCTTTAAGTTGTGTTTGAAGTGAGGATGTTTTCATTGGGGTCACTGATATAGAGCAGTTAAATTCAATAGATCTTTATAGGCTGGTGTTACATTAATAGTAACGCCTTCCACGTGAATTATTTCCTCATTCGACATTGTTGTAATCGTTTTTTCTGCTTTATTTAACAAAAAAAGTTTTGTTGAATTGTTTAACAAAATATTTTTTGTGATATAATTTGACAAAAAAATAGTTGTCAACTTTTATGAAGGAGGAAAGCCATGGGGATCAGGAACGTTGTTGGGCAGGCGGTTCGAAATGAAGACTACTTTCACCGACCTATAGAGGAAAAAAAGCTGAGAAACGTCATAAGTTCTGGCAGCCATGTGCTTATTTCCGCCCCCAGAAGGGTTGGGAAGACCTCCCTTATGTTTTATCTCATGGATAATCCCTGCGAAGGATGCATTTATATTTACCTGATTACCCAGTCGATTTACGACAGCAACGCTTTTTATCAAAAACTCCATACTGCCCTTCTTGATTCCGGTAATGTTGACGACACCATCATTATCACGAAAAAGGCAAAGAAGATGCTTGCGTCCATCATCGGCCAGGTTGACAAGGTTACTGTTACAGCTATTGGCGGCGTTGAACTCAAGGATGGCAAGGAGCCAAACTATCAGGAAGAATGCAGGAAAATCCTTTCAAGCCTTAATATGAAAGGCAACAAACTCGTCATTATGATCGATGAGTTTCCCCAAACTGTTGAAAACATTCGTGAAAAGTCAGAAACGGAGGCAATCAGGTTCCTCCAACAATTTCAGGAACTTACCAAGTCGCCAAACCTGTTTGGAAAGGTGCAGTTCATTCTTACCGGATCCATCGGGCTTGAAAATGTTGTGAGCCGGATGCAGGCAACAAAATATATCACCGACCTCAACTCTCACCCTGTTGGCCCACTTCTGGAAAAAGAGGGTGTTGCCCTCATTATGGAATTAGTAGAGAAGATGGATTTCGATATTACGGAAGATGTCGCCCTGGAATTCCTCGACCTCATTAAATGGAACATTCCTTTTTATATCCAACTGCTGGTTCAGGAATTAAATAACCTTTATCTGGAAGAGCCCTTCACATGGGTTGATGGCACCCACTTTGGAAAGGCATTTGAAAACGCCATTAAAAATCGCAGCTACTTTCTGCACTGGGAGGAACGCCTGAGAAAGTCCTTTCAGAAGGATGGCTACAAACTGGCGGTGGAAATTCTTGACCGCATAGCTACCCGTGACACCCTTTCAGGAAACGAGATCCATGACCTTGCCGTAAAGCACAGCTTGGAAGAGGACTACAAGGAAGTCCTGAGGACATTGATTTACGATGGGTACATCAATAACGACGACGATCATGCGGTTTACCGCTTTAACTCGCCCTTACTGCAAGCATGGTGGAGGAAAAATGTCACAAACTAAACGAGCGGCGAATATTTTTAACCCCAAAAGCCTTTCAGAAGAGGAATTGGTTAACAACTTTATAATTCGCCTTGGGGAGTTTAAATCGCTGTATCAGGAAATCATTGATTTTCCTTGGGACAGGCCGGGACAGCACTACATAATCCAAGGTGCGAGAGGGAGTGGCAAAACAACCCTTCTCTACCGCCTCTTTTACGAATTCAGGAAGGAGAAAAAGACCTTTCCCTTTCTTGTCCCGATTATTTTTAACGAGGAACAATACCATCTCAGAAGCCTCGGGCGCCTCTGGGAGGATGTCGCCGAGGAACTGGAGGAAATAAAGGGGTTCGCCGGACTTCGGCAAAAGATAGAAGATCTTTACGAAACAGGGGAATACGATGAGAAAGCATTTATCCTGTTGGCATCAGCCCTCAAAAAACAGAAGAAAAAAATACTGCTTTTCTTTGATAATATCGGGGATGTCCTGAACCGGCTTTCCGACCAGGAAAACGCCCGCTTCCGGGAAATCCTATTGACCTCACCAGATATTCGCATTGTCGCCGCTTCCTCGATCATCCTTGAGGACAACAATGCCTATGGAAAACCATTTTACGAGTTTTTTAAGTTCATTCACTTGAAGGAATTGAAGCAACCAGATTGCACTAAACTCTTCATGAAATTGGCTGACAGCCTTGGACAACCGGAGGCATCAAAGATTGCAACAGAGCAGCCGGAACGGCTTGAAATCCTGCGCCGTCTTTCGGGAGGGGTTCCCCGCACGATAGTCCTGCTTTTTGAAATCGCTTCTGACGAAGAGGGGGACGCATTGCAGGATCTTGAGCAGCTTCTTGACCGGGTTACACCCCTCTACAAGCACCGGATGGATGATCTTTCAAGCCAGCAGCAGCACATCGTGGATGTCATTGCCATTCACTGGGACGCAATCACAACGGGGGAGATAGCAAAAAAGGTGAGGATGGAAAGCAAGGCAGTCTCTTCCCAACTTAAGCAACTGGAGCGAAACAGGATTGTCACCGCCATCAAGACCGACACAAAAAACCGCCTCTACCAGATATCGGAACGTTTTTTCAACATCTGGTATCTTATGCGATGTGGTCGTAACCGGGATTGTCACCGGGTGGAGTGGCTCGTCCGTTTCCTCCAAAGCTGGTTTAGCCAGGAGGAGCTTGTCGTACGGGCAAAGAAACATGTCAAATCAATGGAAAAGAAGAGCCATCACCCACAACACGCCTATTTTATGGCGGAAGCCCTTTCCCGTGCAGGGCTTCCCCGGAAGGAGGAGCATTATCTGAAGGAAATGACCCGAGAATACCTAACGATCCATGATAAAAACCTTGCAAAGGAACTGTCACCATCCGACAAGGAACTATGGGAAAAGGCTAGTAAATATTATTTTGAGGAAGATTGGCAAGCCAGTCTGAAAATTCTGGAAAAAATATCCAATAAGGATGGCTTGTTTTATGGAGCAATGGGCGAACTTTATGCAGAACTAAAAAAGAGAGATAAAGCGGAGGCATGTTTAAAAAAGGCAATTGTAAAAGGAAATGTTGAAGCAATCTCCTATCTTGGATGGCTCCATCATGCTGAATATAAAGATTTTGTTCAGGCAGAAAAATATTACCTAATGGCAATTGAGAAAGGGAATACTATAGCAATGAATAATCTTGGAGTAATTTATCAAGACGAGTACAAGGATTTTGTTTTGGCTGAGAAGTATTACCAAATGGCAATCGAGAAAGGAAATGTTGAGACAATGAACAACCTTGGATGGCTTTATTTTGAAACAAAAAAGCAAAGAAAAAAAGCTCTGGAGTTAATTTCCTCTGCATGTAGCAAAGAAAAGGATGTTCTTTACTTAGACTATCTTGTTTGTGTGAAACTCTGGAACAATAAGTTGGAGAACTTGGAGAAGGACATTGAGAAGGTTTTACTGAATGAGGAAATTATAAAAACAAAGCTTGGGGCAGTTCAATTGATGTTCATGCTTCTTATAGCCAAGATGCAGTATCACACCGCCCTGAAGTTTTTTGAACGGGATGATTTCCAGTTAAGGGACAGAATGAAACCCCTTTATTTTGCTCTGATGTGTCTCATGAAGGATGAACGGCCCAACGAATGGAAAAAAGCCGGGAGCGAGCTCTCGGAAACCATAGAGGAAATCATCGCCAAGATCAACCAGCTTGCAATCGATTATGAATAAACTTGTCAGGTAAGAGGAGTTTTTATTAAATGTTCGTAACTATTATTGTTTGGGGAAGGATCACTGAAAATGTGTTTTTTTCTTCATAGTTTTCTATGGTGATGGTATCGTAGCGACGGAGGGTGTCGAAGGAACTGTTTTCCGGTGATTTATGTTTTTTTTGTCGGACAAATAACTTTCTTCCATTTTCGTTACAGAGAAAGACTTTACTTCTGCCTTTTTCCTTCATGACATCACTCACTACCCGAAAAGTTTCTCTCTTGTCTTCCTGAGGTGGCAAAGCAGAAGGTTTTCTCTTTGTTTTTGAAATAACTATATAGGAAAATTTTAGGGTTTTGTGAATGTTGCCCACCAGTTCGTCCAGTTCATGAATAAATGTTGGTCGGTTCCAGTTTATTTCTGTATGACACCAATCCTTGGGATGCTCTAAAGCCGGACAGGGTATGT